>VBHW01000096.1 GCA_005881055.1 Chloroflexota bacterium | reverse complement strand
GGGTGTCTTCCGGCGCGCCGTCCGCCGCGAGGTGTCGCGCCTCCACGACCGTCGGCGGATCGTCGCGATGGGCCTGCTCATCCTCGTCGGCGGGGTCATCGGGGCGGGCATGATCGCGCGGGGCGACCCGGCCGGCGTCGACGCGCGGGCCTACTGGGCCGCCGTCCGGATCTGGCTCAACGGCGGCGATCCATACCACCCGACCGGGCCGTTCCTGCCGTACGTCTACACCCCATGGATGCTGCCGATCTTCGCGCCGTGGGCGCTCCTGCCATGGGACGTCGCGTGGTTCGTCTGGCGCGGCTCGGCGATCCTCCTCCTCCTGTGGTCCGTCGAGTGGGCCTATCGGCGCCGTCCGCTGGCGACCGCGATCGTCGTCGTCGTCCTCGCGTTCCCGATTGGTGCGAACCTCGACACGGGGAACATCACGCTGTTCCTCGCGTTCGCCCTGTGGGGTGCCCAGTTCGCGGGACCTCGGCTGGCCGGCCTCCTCTGGGGCCTGGCCACGTGGATGAAGTGGGTGCCGGCGCCGTTCTGGGTCGTGCTCGCCCCGCGCGCACGATCGTGGGGCCTCATCTGGCTCGCGATCGCCGGCGTGCTCAGCCTGGCGACGCTGCCGCTGACGATCGTCCAGCTCCAGGCCGTCTTCGGGTTCGGCGCGCGACCGCTCCGGCTCGACTACCTCGTCCTGCTCTGGTCGGTCGTGCCGTGGTGGTGGCGCCATCCGGACCCGCTCTGGTACCTGCGCCCGTCGCGCTGGCCCGGTATCGCGGAAAGTCTTCGTGCCGCGGTGGGCGCGGCCCGCGAGCGCTGGACGGCCGATCCGGGCGGGACGTTCGCCGCGGGTGGGCGGCGCGTCCGGCTCCGCCTGCGCGCGTTCCTCGGCCTGAGCCCTTCGGCCTGAGCCGCTCGGGCTGAGCCCTTCGGCCGGAGCAGCTTGGGCTGATCCCGGAGCGGCTGGGTCTCAGGTCGTCGCGGCCTCCGGTTCGAACTCAGGCTCGGGGGCGGGCAGTGGCACGTCCTCGCGCCGTCGCTCGTCGACCGGCCTGAGCAATCCGGCACCGACGAAGAACAGGAGGACGGCGAGCACCAGCGCCGCCCGCGGGCCGCTGCCCGCCTGGCTCGGGCCGCCGACGAGATCCATGAGCGTGCCGCCGATGGCGACCGCGAGGACGCCCGACGATGCCGTCGCGACGTTGCTCAGCCCCATGTAGCGTCCCGAGGAAGCCTTCGGGATGATGTCGGTCATGAGCGCCCAATCCACCGCGAGGAAGATCCCCGCCGAGATCCCGAAGAGCGCGACGCCCGCGTAGGCGACGGGCAGGCTCGGTGCGGCCGCGACGATGCCGAGTCCGACCGCCCCGAGGGCGCAACTCGCATAGATGACCTTCTTGCGCCCGACCCGGTCCGAGATTCGCGCCGACGGGACCACCGCGAGGACCGTCCCGATCGCCACGAGGCCGACCATGATGATGTAGGCACCCCCGGTCTCCGCCTCCGGGAGCCCGTGCGATCGGTGCAGGTAGAACGTCGCGAGGTTCACGAGCACCCCGCCGGCCATGAGGATCGCGAGGCGCGAGCCCACGAGCCACAGGAAGCTGTGCTCGCGGAGGATGTCGGTCGCCCACGCCTCGGCGGCGATCGAGCGCCAGGATCGGCCCTCCCGTGACTTCGGCGTTCGCCCCTCCTGGACGCCGAAGAAGACGCCGAGCATCGTCGCGAGCTCGATCCCGCCGAGCGCGAGAAGGCCCAGCTCGTACTGGCGCGTGGCGATGGCCACGGCACCGACGGCGAAGCCGCCGACGTTGCCGAGGATCTGGAGCAGCCCGACGAGCGCGCTCGCGAGGCCGACCTGGCGGGCCGGCACGAGATCGGGCACGTATCCCTGGAACGGTCCCTGGGCGAAGTTCGAGCTGAACTGCAGGAGCGTCACGAAGGCGGCGATCGCCAGGAGGTTGTTCGAGAATGCGATGCCGGCGAGGAACACGACGTCGAGGAGCGATCCGATGAGGATGTACGGCTTGCGCCTCCCCCAGCGGCTCATCGTGTAGTCGCTGATGGAGCCCACCGTCGGCTGGACGAGCATCGCGATGAGCGCTCCCCCGATCGTCAGCAGGAAGAGCGTCCGCCCGACCTCGCCGGGTGCGACGAGGTGCGTGAACTCGAGCCGGCCGCTGAGGATCGCCGTGAGACCGGCGAAGATCGACGACAGCCCGAACCAGTACAGCGACATCTTGACGAGCTGGCCAATCGGCAGCTCGCGGGTCGGCCGTCCGTGGGCATCGGACGGCTGCGCGGTGACGGTCGCGCTCATCGGTCCCTCCATCCCCTGGGTCTGGTGCATGGTACGCGCGGGGTGTTGCGCCTGCGACGCGCGATCGTCTCAGTCCGTTACGCGGAGATCAGGCGAACGAGGCGGTCGCGCGCTGCGCCAGGAGCCTGCGCTCGGTCGCTCCGGGCGCTACGAAGCGGAACAGGGATCGGTCGAGTGAGTAGATGCCGGTGGCCGCCAGCCGGATGCCGTCGAGCCGGAACGTGAACACGGGGTTCTCGTCGTTGCCGGCGTAGTGGTCGGCCGCCAGGAACGCGAGGTTCGCGTGTCCGCCGAACACCTCGTGGAGGTTCGCAAGGAGCCGCGGGGTCGAGCGGTCTGCCGGGCTCCCATCCGGACTCGCGGTCGAGCTCGTCGTCGGGCTCGAATCCGGCCAGGCGTCCTCGAGCCAGCGCTCGCCGACCTCGGTGTCGGCACGCCCGTGGATCCGTCCCTCTGCGCGGTAACGATCCCGCCACGGCCGGACCGCCTGCAGGTCGCCGTTGTGCGAGAACGCGAACCGACCCCGCGGGTCCGCGAACGGCTGCGTGTCCGGCAGCGTCAGCGTCGACAGCTTCGACGGCCGTCGCAGGTGGACGAGGAGGCTCGTCGTCTCGGCCCGCCCCACGGCCTCGCGGCCCGGGTCGTCGTCGCGGAACGCGAGGAGGTTGCGATAGGAGTCGAGCCGGCCGTCCCGTCGCCGCCACGCGGCGCCCCAGCCGAACCCGGCGATGCCGAAGCGCTCGAGCCGCTCGGTGAACGGCCAGAGCGCGTCGATCCGGAACGGCTCCTCGGCCCGGGCGACGAAGTGCTCGCACATCGCGGCCGATGATACGGCGCCGTCCCCGGACCGCGGGACCGGGTCAGTCCTCGCGTGACGCCGGCTGGCGGATCGTGGCCTCGTACTCGGGGAAGAACCGACCGATGATCGGCAGGTCGAACGATCGGAGGATCGCCTCCTTCGGCTCGCGCTCCAGGAGGAACGCGAACGACCGGCGGACGAGGTCGGTCGGATCGGTCGCGCCGGCCGCGAGTCGGTCGAGGTCCTCATCACGGATCGCCACGGTGTGGGTCGACTCGGAGCCGCCCTCAGCGATGGTCACGCGGCACAGCCAGCCGTTCGACACCCGCTGGGAGGTGACGTCGATGTCAGCCACTGCCCGCGCCCGCCGCCATGCCCACGGTCCCGCGGCCTTCCTGTGTGCCGACGCCCTGGCACGCCGGGCACCAGGTGAGGAGGCGGGGCTGTTCCCGCCCGAGGCGCATCGACCGGAGGATCGTGCCGCACCGCCTGCATGGGCGCCCGGCTCGGCTGTAGACCCAGAGCCGGCCCGTCGTGCTGCGGGCTCCCCCCACGGGCGTGGGCGCACCGCCGACCGACCTGCCGGCGCTCGCGAGGAGGCGGCGGCGGGCGGTCGAGACGAGCCGGCCGAGGGTGGCATCGTCAACGTCCCTCACCGGGCGGAACGGATCGACACGCTCGAGGAAGAGCACCTCGCACCGCCAGACATTGCCGATGCCGGCGAGCGCGCGCTGGTCGAGGAGCGCCTCGCCGATCGTCGTGGTCGCCCGTGCAGGGTCGCGGAGGCGTCGGATCGCCTCATCCTGGTCGAACGCCGGCGCGAGGAGGTCGGGCCCGAGTCCGGCTAGCGCCGGATGGATCGCCTCTGCGTGCGCGTCGAACAGCTCGACCACCGGCGCGTCGAAGCAGACGGCGACCGCGCCTTCGACCTCGAGCGTGACGACCGCCCTGGCGACTGGCCGTCGCCACCGCTCGCCCGGCCGATAGCGATGCCACGAGCCGTGCATCCGCATGTGGGTGCGCAGCTCGAGGCCGTTCGAGAATCGCATGAGCAGGTTCTTGCCGGCCGACTCGACCTCGTCGACGCGCGAGCCGACGAGCCGCCCGACCTGGGCGCCCCCACGGGCACGCGCGTTGAGCACGCGGCGGCCGACGAGGTGCGGCCGGAGCCCGTCCGCGGTCCTCGCGAGAGTGTCGCCCTCCGGCATCAGCGTCGGCCGGGCTGGGCCGACCGCAGGACGAGCCCGCGGTAGCCTGGCACGAATCCCGCCTCGTGGAGGCGGTCGCGCCAGGCCGAGGACCCGACCGGCGTCCCGTCCACGCGGGTGACGACGAGCTCGCGGGCGCGCCCGTCCTCGACGAGGGTCCGGAGCGCCCCGAGCGCGGAGCCCGCGACCCTCGGATCGTCGGCCGCCGGGAACGAGAGGAGCGAGGAGCCGCCGCGCTCGAGGTACACGGCCGGGATCCCGTCGGCGAGCACGACGTAGGCGCCGGCGGCGCGCTGGAACGGGCGTCGGTCGTCCGCATCTCGGCGAGGCCAGTCGAGCGCCGCGCCGTAGGGATTCGCGGGGTCGGATGCCGCGAGGAGGTGCATCCGCGGGGCGTCGAACGCGGCCTCGCGAACGGCGCGCAGGCGGTCGAGGGCGCCGGCCAGCGCGAACTGGGCCGCGCCGAGCCCGTCCACGAAGTAGCCCCGTCGGATCCGGCCAGCCTCCTCGAGGGCTCGCAGGACCGGATAGACGGCGCTGAACCCACCGGCGACGCCCTCGGCGGTCACGGCCTCGCGGGTGAGGACGCCGTGCCGCTCGAGCAGGGCAAGGGCCAGGGCGTGCAGCCGTTCGGTCCGTGCGGCAGCCGACGCGGGCCCTCGGTTCGACTCGCCGGCGGCGGTCCGCGCGGCCTCCTCGCCGCCGGCCATGCCATCCGGCTCGACGAGCGACCACCGTCCGGCCGCCTCGGGCGGACCCAGCGCGGTCAGCCGGCCGGGCCGGGGCCTGGCGGTCGACTTCGCGGGACGCCGCCAGCGCAGCGCCCGGAGTGGCGCGAACGTGTCGTTCGTCACCTCGCCCGCCCAGACGAGGTCCCACAGCGCGTCGAGCACCTCGCGGTCCGCCCCACCGCCGGCCGCGACGTACAGCTCGCGGTAGAACGAGGCGCCGCGGCGTTCGAGGTGGCGACGGATGGCCTCGTGGCGCGGTCCTTCCGGCCGCGCCGCCTCGTCCCCGATCCCGGCCATTGCCGATCGGAGGACGTCCCGACCGGGCCGGAACAGCGCGATGCGCCCGTCGTCCCGGTTGAGGCTGCCGCGACCGAGCCAGGCGACCTCGCCGAGCGCGCCCAGCTCGTCGAGGAGGCGCGGCTGGTAGCCCGGCACGCGAGCGGGGAGGACGTCGCGCTCTAGGACCGAGGCCGGGATCGCCACGCCCGCGAGCTGGTCGACGACTTCGGCCAACCGCTCGAGGGCAGCCTGCCCGCCGAGCGTCGGCCGCCCGGGTCCGACGCTCGCGACGCCCTGCCAGTCGGGCAGGAATCGGGCGAGGGCGGCCTGCTCGACCGGCTCGACCTCGTGGCGGAGCCTCGCGAGCGATCGCCGGCGCAGTGATCGCAGGACGTCGGGATCGCACCACTCGCGCTCGGCGCCGCCCGGCCGGAACTCGCCGCGCAGGACCGTGCCGGCCGCGAGGAGCCGCTCGAGCGCATCCTCGACCCGCCGGGGTGACAGGCCCCAGCGCGCGGCCGGCTCGGCACCGAGGAATGGCCCGTGGCTGCGAGCCCATCGGGCGAGCAGCCCTTCGAGCGCGGCGGAGGCGGGGACGAGGAACGCGTCGGGCACGCCGGGCGGAGGCTGGACGCCAAGGGCGTCGCGGTAGCGCGCGACGTCCTCGATCGCGATCCAGCGAGGCGCGCCGGCGATGCGGACCGGGACGGCGCGCCGCGTGGCGACGAGCGCCTCGAGCCAAGACGTCGCGGCGTCGGCGCCGCCGGCGCATCGAGCCGCGACCTCATCGAGCGTGAGATCGCCCACCCGCCGGAGGAGGTCGTGCACCCCGTCGGCATTGGACGCGTGGCGTTCCTCGGAGAGCCACTGGAGCGAGAGCTCGAGGTCGGCCAGCGCCGCGGGATCGAGCAGCTCGCGGAGCTCCTCCTGGCCGAGCAGCTCGCGGAGGAGGTCCCGGTCGAGGGTGAGGGCCTGGGCGCGACGCTCGGCGACGGGTGCGTCGCCGTCGTACATGAACGCGGCGACATAGTCGAAGAGGAGCGAGCTCGCGAACGGCGAGGCTCGCGCGGTCTCGATGCCGTGGACCATGATCTCGCGCCGGGCCACGCCCCCGAGCACCTCGCGGAGGGCCGGCACGTCGAAGGCGTCGGAGAGGCACTCGCGGTAGGTCTCGACGAGGATCGGGAAGCTGCCGTAGCGCGAGGCCACGGCCAGCAGGTCGGCCGCGCGCTGGCGCTGCTGCCAGAGCGGCGTCCGCATGCCCGGCCGCCGACGGGGCAGGAGCAGGGCCCGCGCCGCGTTCTCGCGGAACCGTGACGCGAACAGCGCCGAGGTGGCCACACCGCCTACGACGAGGTCCTCGACCTCGTCCGGGTCGGGGAACAGGAGGGACTCGACCAAGGCAGCGTCGGCCTCGACCTCGCCCTCCGGCAATCGGATCGCGATCCCGTCGTCCGACCAGATCGTGCGCACCTCGGCCCCCAGCCGCTCCGCGAGTCGAGCCTCCAGCGCGATCGACCAGGGCGCGTGTACCCGGCCGCCGAACGGACTGAGGATGACGATCCGCCAGTCGCCGAGCTCGTCGCGGAACCGCTCGACGACGATGCGCCGATCGGTCGGCAGGGCGCCGGCGATCTCGCGTTCCTCCTCGAGGTACGCGACGAGGTTCTCGGCGGCGAGCGCGTCGAGGTCGTGGCGCTCCCGGAGCCGTGCCAGGGCCGCCGTCCGACCCCGGTCGCCGCGGGCCAGGTCCGCCTCCAGCTCGCGGACGGTCTCGCCGATCGCCCGGCCGAGCCCGATCGGGCGCCCGACGGCATCGCCGTGCCAGAACGGCAGCTTGCCGGGGACGCCCGGCGCGGGCGACACGGTCACCCGGTCGTGGCTGATCTCCTCGATCCGCCAGCTGCTGGCACCGAGCGTGATGATCTCGCCGGCGCGCGACTCGAAGACCATCTCCTCGTCCAGCTCGCCGACACGCCGGCCGGGCGTGCCCGCCTCGCCGACCATGAAGACGCCGAAGAGCCCGCGGTCGGGGATCGTGCCGCCACTCGTGACCGCCACGACGCGCGCGTCCCGCCGGCCCGCGATCTCGCCTGTCAGCCGGTCCCACGTGAGGCGAGGCTTCAGCTCCGCGAACTCGTCCGAGGGATAGGCGCCTGCGAGCATCCCGAGGACGCCCTCCAGGGCTTCCCGGCTGAGCGACTCGAACGGCGCCGCGTGGCTCACGACCTCCGCGATCTCGTCGACCGTCCAGCGGTCCATGACGGCCATCGCGACGATCTGCTGGGCGAGGACGTCGAGGGGGTTGCGAGGCATCACCGTCGTCTCGATCGCCCCGTCGTGCATCCGGGCGGTCACGACGGCGCATTCGAGGAGATCGCCGCGGTACTTCGGGAAGAAGACGCCGCGGGACGGCGCGCCCACCTGGTGGCCCGCACGGCCGACGCGCTGGAGGCCGCTCGCCACGGACGACGGCGACTCGACCTGGACGACGAGGTCGACAGCGCCCATGTCGATCCCGAGCTCGAGGCTGGACGTCGCGACGAGCGCCGGCAGCCTGCCCGCCTTGAGGTCCTCCTCGATCGCGAGGCGCTGCTCGCGCGCGATCGAGCCGTGGTGCGCGCGGACGAGGTCCTCGCCGGCCAGCTCATTCAGTCGCTGGGCGAGCCGCTCGGCAAGGCGGCGGCTGTTCGTGAAGACGATCGTGCTCCGGTGGGCACGGATGAGCTCGAGGATCCTGGGGTGGATCGCCGGCCAGATGCTCGTGCGCGCCTCGGGACCTGCAACGGGCCCGCCGGGCTGGTCCTCGGGCGGCAGGAGCTCGCCGAGGCGGCTCATGTCCTCGACGGGCACGATCACCTCGAGGTCGAGCGCCTTGCGGGTCCCGGCATCGACGACGCGCACCTCGCGATCGGGCCCGACGCCGCCGAGGAACCGGGCGATCGTCGAGAGCGGCCGCTGCGTCGCCGAGAGGCCGATCCGCCTGGCGGGCGGAAGCTCCCGTGGCCGGAGGTGGTCGAGCCGCTCGAGGCTCAGCGCGAGGTGGGCGCCGCGCTTCGTCGCCGCCATGACGTGGACCTCGTCCACGATGACGTGCTCGACGTGGCGGAGGATCTCGCGGGCGCCGCTCGTGAGGATGAGGTAGAGCGACTCCGGCGTCGTGACGAGGATGTCCGGCGGCTGGCGGACGAGGTCGCGCCGCTGATCGGCCGGGGTGTCGCCGGTCCGGCTGGCGATGCTGGCGTGCGGCTCGGGCAGGCCGAGCCGCTGGGCCGCGAGGGCGATGCCCGCCAGCGGCGCGCGGAGGTTGCGGCGAGATATACAGGGTCCGGACGAAGCCGGGCCGCTCCCGGCTGCGGGGTGGCGACGGGTCGCGCACGAGCCGATCGAGGCACCACAGGAACGCCGCCAGGGTCTTGCCGCTGCCGGTCGGCGCGTGGATGAGCGTGTGGTGGCCGGCCGCGATCGCGGGCCAGCCCTCGGACTGGGCCTGCGTTGGCGCCTCGAACGTGCCTGAGAACCAGGCCCGGACGGGCTCGCTGAACGGCGCGAGCGGGTCGTCCGCGCCGGCCGGCTGCTGAGTGGGGGCGGTCGTGACCACGGGACGACGAGTATAGGTCGTCGCCCCCATTTCGACCAGATGTTCGCATCCCGTGGCGGCGGTCCGCCGCCGCGTCGGTCCCCGCGCCGACGGGGCGGGTGGTGCTTTCGCGTACATCCGCAGCGCCCCCGACGCGCGGCCCGCGGCCGCCCGGGCGGGCGGCGGTGCCTTCGCGTACATGCGCAAGCGCCCCCGACGTGCGTCCCGCGGCCGCCGGGGCGGCGGTCCCTTTGGCTCCAGTGAACGATGGGCCATCGACGGCTGCTCGCGCCGAGCATCACGCGCGGATCATTCGACGTCGGTGAAGGTCGAGCCTCGTGGGTCTCCCAACAGGTCCCGGTTGCTCGGCAGCCGACTCGAACGTTCACTCTGGGCGAATGGGCGGCGGCGTGGCGCGTACAAAAGGTCGCGATACGCGCGCGTTGAGGGCCTCGTGGTGGACTCCGGGTGTCAATGCACAGAGGATCGCTCGTCGGCGCGGCCCGCGCAGGCGCTCGCACCCGCATCCGCATCGAAGGGACGCGTCGCCTTCATGAGGTGATCCGAGGCCTGGGTGTGGAGATCCGACGGCAACGCGAGGATCAGGGACTCGGGCAGGCGACGATCGCGCGAGCGGCGGGCCTCAGCCCGGCCCACCTATCGGGGATCGAAGCGGGAACGAGCCAAAGCAGCCTCGGGGCATTGGCCAGCATCGCATCGGCGCTCGGCGCTCGCCTCGACGTCCGGATCGTCCCTACGACGGGCACCCCACTCCGCGACCACCTGCAGGCGGCGATGGTGGAAGCACTCGTCCGTGCCCTCCTCCAGCGTGGGGGCGCCACCTCGAGGTGCCCGTTCACTACCCGGTGCGCGGACTTATCGACGTCGTCCTCGTTCGCCCGGATCGGTCCCTGGTCGTCGCGATCGAGGCGCAGTCGGAGATCCGACGTCTGGAGCAGCAACTTCGCTGGGCGAACGAAAAGGCACGCGCATTGCTCAACTCCGAGATCGTGGCCACCATTCGCGAACCCGATGGACCGCCGAGAGTCGGGCAAGTCATGCTCCTGCGGTCCACCGCCGCGACCCGGGAGGTCGCGCGGAGGTTCGAGGCGACCTTGGCCACGGCGTATCCGGCATCGGCGTTCGACACCTGGAGGGCGCTCACAGGCGAGGCGCCCTGGCCGGGGTCCGGGAT
>VBHW01000434.1 GCA_005881055.1 Chloroflexota bacterium | reverse complement strand
CCCGGTAGTTGTCGTGGTCGCGCGCGATGTCGTCGCCGCTCTCGTTCGACTGGAGCAGCGTGGGTTCGAGCTGCTCAGCCCGTCCGAGGAAGTAGGTGGCGTGACGTCGGCGCTCGACCTCGTCTTCGCCTGCTTCGACGAGGCGCTCGAGGGCGAACTCTCGGATCGTCTCGAGCATCGAGAACCGGGGCTCGCCCCGTTCGCCCTCATCACGCCGGAGGAGGCTCTGCTCGGCCAGGCCGCCGACCGCATCGTCCGCTCCGATGGCCGGATCGTCGAGCTCGAGAACGGCCGCTGCGGCGGGGAGGGTGAAGCCGCCCATGAACACGCCGAGACATCGCAATCTGGCCTGATCGACTGGATCAAGGAGCCGGTAACTCCAATCGATTGCCTCGCGAAGCGTCTGTTGGCGCGCCGGCAGGTCACGCGCACCTCCACGGAGGAATGCGAGGCGGCTGCCCAGCCGGCCGAGGATCCCCTCGGGGCCCAGCAGCCGGCTCTTGGCCGCTGCGAGCTCGATGGCGAGTGGCAGGCCGTCGAGCCGGGCGACGATCTCGGCGACCGCGGGCGCCGTGGCATCGGTGACCGCGAAGTCGGGGCGGACCGCGCGGGCACGATCGATGAACAGCCCGACGCCCTCGTACTGGGACAGTTGCGCCAGCCCGGGCAGGTGAGCGGCATCCGGGATGCGCAGCGGCGGAACCGGATACTCCTGCTCGCCATGCACCCGCAGGGGCGCCCGGCTCGTCACGATGACCCGCAATCGCGGAGCGGCGCCCAGCAGGCTCGTCACGAACGGCGCCGCGTCGATGACCTGCTCGAAGTTGTCGAGGACGAGCAGCAGGTCGCGCTCGCGCAGCCAGTCGTTCAGTGTCTCCGTGATCGGCCGGTCGGCGCCCTCGCGAAGGTGGAGCGCCGCCGCCACGGCGGACGGGACGAGCGCGGGGTCAGTCGCTGGCGCGAGCTCGACGAAGAAGACCCCGTCGCCGTGCCGGCCAAGGCGCTCCGCGGCGACCTGCACGGCCAGTCGGGTCTTGCCCGTCCCACCGGGCCCCGTGAGGGTCACGAGGCGCGCCGCGTCGAGCAGCTCGTTGATCGCGGCGATCTCCGCTTCTCGGCCGACGAAGCTCGTGAGCTGGACCGGCAGGTTGTTGGGCCGGGCGTCGAGGCTGCGTGGGGCCGGAAAATCCCGCTCCAGCCCGGGCGCGGCAAGCTGAAACAGGTGCTCGGGGTTGGCGAGGTCCTTCAGGCGGTGCGCCCCGAGGTCGCGCAGCTCCACGTCGCCGGGCAGGATCCCCTCGAGCATCGAGCACGTAGCGCCCGACAGGAGCACCTGGCGGCCCGATGCACTTCGAGGCCGATGTAATTGGCGCCGCCCAGTCGCGCCTCGCCGGTGTGGAGACCCATCCGTACCCGAACACCGACCCCGCCCGGCCAGGCTTGTGCGGCAAGTGCCCGCTGAGCCTTGACGGTCGCTGCTACCGCATCCGCGGGTCGCTCGAATACGGCGAAGAAGCTGTCGCCCTCGGTGCTGACCTCCGTCCCGCCGGCGTCGGCGATCGCCGCGCGGAGGATCCGGCTGTGCTCCCGAGCAGCTGGTCGTAGCCCTCGCCCAGCGCCTGGACGAGACGGGTCGACCCCTCGATGTCGGTGAACAGGAAGGTGACCAGCCCCGTGGGGAGCGCCTGGACGCGAACGATCAGTCCCTCCCGCTCCTGTGCTGTCGCGGTCGTGACGTCGGACCGCTCGGCTCACCCTAGACCCTGGAGCACGTCCTATGTCAAGGGTGCATCGCGCCAACGGGTCTTCCCTTCGCGCAACTGTCTCGGCGTGCGTACGCCGCGGCGACGCAGATGGGTGAGGATTGAACCGTCCGCGCTCCAGGGCCGGTCGTACGATCAGCAGGGAGGGAGCGACGCAGTCATGACGAACGCCACCGCGTCTCCGAAGGTCGATCGCACGATCCGATTGCGAGATGAGCGACGGATGGCCTACTGCGAATGGGGGGACCTTGACGGCAGGCCGGTGGTCCTCCTCACCTTTCCTGACGCGGGCCATCTCTTCCCGATCGGCCGTCACGGTCGCAGGACGCAACCCGGGCCTCGTGAGGCGGCTTGTGATTGCGGAAGCCAACCTCGATCCGCTGCCACGGTCGGCGACGGGTGGCCGTGGGAGCCACCGCGGCCGAGGATGTGTTCGTGGCGACAGGATTCCGGGAGTGCCTCGAGAGCGTTCCTGATTGGGCGCCGACGCTTCGGCTGTGCGATCCAGTCGCCGTCTATCGCAGCGCGGTCGGGCTGGTGGCGGGAACCCGTCCGACGATGCGCGACATGCTCACGGCCCTGACGATCAAGCGGACGTTCGTCCGCGCCGATCGCGGCGAGCCGCTCGCCGACGCCGAGAAACTGTCCGCCGCCGGAGTGGACGTGGTCACGATCGCCGACGCCGGACACGTGATGATGGTCGACCAGCCGGAGGCGACGATCGAACTCGCCGATGGTCGTCGGGTTCCCGTCCGGGCCGAGTCGCTCGAGGGACACGACCTCGAAGGCGCGTGGGCTCGGATCGCCAATGAGGCGCCAGAGTACGCGAAGTATCGGACGAAGACCGATCGCGAGATCCCCGTCCTGCGTCTACGTCAGCGCTGACCTCACCCTGCGGTGCGTTC
>VBHW01000110.1 GCA_005881055.1 Chloroflexota bacterium | reverse complement strand
GAGCCGCGCGGCCACCTCCCGCGCCCGTTGGCAGAGCTGGACACCGAAGCCCTGCTGCGCGCGATCGAGAACCTGTTGTCGAAGCCCGTCGAGGCGCCGGTCTCACCGCCGGTGCTGGCACGCCGTGGAGGCGGACTCGCTCCAGATATGCCTCGGGCGACTGCAGGGGAGGCCGCCGGTCCCGAAATCGTTTGAATCGGAGCCGGATGGTCACCCCACGATTACCTGGCGCTGATTCGGTCTGAAACCGTGGTCTGTAGTCGTGTGGCGAATATCTGGGCGTCAGCGCTCGCGTCAGCCCTCGCGTCAGCCCTCGCGTCCGCGCCTCCGGACCCGGCGCCACATCGCGCGCGTCTGCTCCTGGTGGGCCATCGCCCAACCGATGAGGAGGACGGCGTTCAGGTAGCCGATCTGCTGGCCGATCTCCCCGTCAATCTTCAGCGCGGGGACCGTCAGGCCGAACGGCGCGCCCACCTGGAAGAACGGGGGCTTCGGGGCGAGGTTCGTGCGGATGCTCCCGACGGTCACCCCGGCCGATGTCTGCCCGCCGATGACGAATGCGTTCGAGCCGCTCGAGATCGCGCTCCCGCCGGCAAGGCCCTGCCCGCTCGGGAGGTCGCTCTGGGCCAGGTGCCGCCAGCCCACGATGTCCCCGTCGGCATCCGGCGTCGTCCACCAGACCTCGGTCCGCGGCGTCTGCCCGTCCGTCCCGCCGACGAGGTAGATCGCACCATTCGCGGTGAAGCCGGCGGCGTCCGTGCGCGCGGACGGCAGGTTCGCGCTGTCGTTCGTCGGCGTCCCCCAGCGAACGACCTTGCCCGCGTCCGTGCCGCTACCGATGTCGCCGCGCATGACGATCCGCGTCGGGCCCTTCGCGTAGACCCCGCCGAAGACGAGGATCGAGTTGCCGAGCAGGACGGCGGTCGCGTCGGCGCGGGCCTGGCCGGGGACGAGCGGGACCTGCGGCTGCCACGCCCCGAGGACGCCCTTGGCATCCTGGGTCGACTTCCAGACCGTCTCCGTCGGGCCGGCCTTGTTCCGGCCGCCGACGAGGACGATCCCGTCGCCCGACGCGACGAACGACGCACCGGAGCGGCCGTCGGGAAGGGTCAGCTTCGGGATCGCCTTGACGCTGCCGTCGGCGACCTGCCAGCTCCCGAGCTCCCCGGTCTTCGCGTCCGGTGTCAGCACGTAGACCGTCGTCGTCGGCGCGCCCGACGCATCGTTCCCGCCGATCGCGTACACCGACCCGCCGAAGAACCCGGCCGACAGCTTCGTCCGAGGCGCCGGCAGTGGCGGGCCGGGGCGCCAGGCGGAGAAGTTGCCTGTGTTGCTGTACAGGTCCGCCTGGTACACGTCGGACGACGCCGTCTTGCCATCGGAGCCTCCGATGTACAAGAGGTGCGTGCCCACCTGGACGGCGGTGCCATCGCGTCGCGCGGCGGGCGGATCGCGCCCGCCGGTGCCGGGCACGGCAGCGTCTGGTTATCGGGCGGGCAGAAGTTGACGGGGGTGAACGCGTCGTTGCGGAGGCCCAGGTCGATCTGCGAGAAGACCGTGAAGTAATACGCCCGGTCGGGGAGGTAGCCCATGAGCAGGATGATCAGGAGGAACCACCCGAGCGCCTTGATCGTCGCCCAGGTCCAGCCGTCGCGATCGAGCAGGCCGAACACGGCCCGCCGCCGTGTTGCCGTCCCGCTCGGAAGCGCCCGCTGCGCCATCGTCCTCCATCCTCGCCGGGCAGCGAGCCCGGCACGTGGCTATTTGACCGTGAGGGTCCCCGTCATCGTGGGATGGACCGAGCACTGGAATGGGTAGGTCCCGGCCTTGAGAGCCGGAACGCTGTAGGTCCGCTGCGCGACGCCCGGGAAGATGTCGCCCTTGAAGGCGACCGCTCCCGTCGAGTCCTTGATCTCGATGTTGTGCGGCGTGCTCGCGTCCTGGTTGTCGAAGAGGATTGCGAACGGCTTGTCGGCGGGCGCCGTGAGCTCCGTCTGCTGGAATGCCGTGTTCTGGGCCGTCTCGTTGATCGTCGTCGTGCCCGGCGCGACGGACGCCGCTGGGCTGGATCCACCGGTCGTGAGCGCCGAGCTCCAGCAGTCGGGGAAGGGCGTCGCGCTCGGGGCCGGCTTGTAGTTCGGGTCGCGCCAGCCCTTGAACGTCTCGACCTTGCCTGTCGCCGGGTCGACGACGGGCTCGTTCGTCGACGGGTCGCGGACCGTGTAAGAGGTATCGTTCGTCGCCCGGAGGAACGCGATGAGGTCGTCGATCTGGGCGTAGTTCAGCGGCCCGCCGTTGTCGTTCGACCATACCGGCATGAGGCTCTTCGCGTTGCCGCAGACGTACCGGCCGCCTTCCCGGAGCACGCTCATGAGGTACGTCGGGTTGAGGTGGGCGAACAGCTTCGACTGGTCGTTGAGGGTCGGCGCGCCGGCCTCGTTCGCGAAGCCCTGGCCGTTCGCTCCGTGGCAGCGCGCGCAGTTCGCCTGGTAGATGTTGTACCCACGCTCGACCGCAACGACCTGCTGGTGCTCGATCTCCTTGTCGAGGCGCTTCGTCCCCGCCACCCCCGGGATCCCGAGCTCGTAGAAGTAGTAGCCGATGACGAACAGGACGACGATGAGCGTGGCGAGGAAGCCGACCCAGCGGGCGCTCGCGGATTGGCGGACGATCCCCGCGGCGCGCTCCGGGGTGAGCTCGAAGGCATGCGCGCTGGGCGGCGCGGAGAACCTCGGGGCCGGCGCCGGCTGTGCGTCCGGGCGCCGCGCGGGCAGCCGCTGCTCGGGCTGGTCGGTCACCGTGCCCCTCGTGCGTCAGAGCCGTGGGTCACGGTCAGATGCACCCGGTCGGCGACTTGGGCGGGATGAGCCCCGGCTGACCGAGGGCGATCGGCAGCGGGCCGAGCGTGATCTTCCCGGTGTCGAGCCAAAGGTTGCCGTCGGCCTTGACGCTGGCGGAGAACCGATCCATCCCGCGCGGGGCCGGCCCGAACCGCGCGCCGTCGGCCTTGATCCCCAGGCGGTCGTAGCGCGATCCGTGGCACGGGCACTCGAACCAGAAGTTCTTGAGGCACGGGTTCGGCCGGCAGCCGAGGTGCGGGCAGCGCTGGTAGAGCGCCCGGACGTTGAGCGGGTGGCCGTCGCCGGTCGTGTCGTCACCCTGCACGAACTGCTGGCGGTTCGTGTCGATGAGGACGATGTACGCGCGCGCGTCGGGGAAGTACGCCGGGAAGCCGTCGGCGATCGGCAGGTTGCTGTTCGCGAGCCTGATGTCGCTGAGCGTGCCGATCTTCACGATGCCGCCGAAGCCGCCGGTGAGGTTCGGCCAGAGGAAGCCGAGCGATCCGGCCGTGACCTCGAGGAGCCACAGCGCCACGCCGCCGCCGATCGAGCGACGGATGAGGGTGCGCCGCGACATCCCCTGGACCTGTTCGTTGCGGAGGGCCTTGATGGCCTCCTTCGTGAGCGCCTGGGG
Organism: Chloroflexota bacterium; assembly: GCA_005881055.1. Classification (GTDB taxonomy): domain Bacteria; phylum Chloroflexota; class Limnocylindria; order Limnocylindrales; family CSP1-4; genus C-114. Next base: position 3,714 of record VBHW01000110.1, on the reverse strand, counting down.
ACGCGCGGCGGGTTCGACCTGGTAGTTGCTCATTGCGTGGGGTGATCCGTTGTCAGAGGTTGAAGTGGAGGCCAGGGGTGTCGATGAACGGGATGACGAAGCTGTAGCCCGGGCCGCGGAAGAAGACGCCGATGAACGTGACGATGAGGCCGAGGGCGCAGAAGAGCGTGAAGAGCATCACCGCGGTCTTCCGCTCGGACGGCCGGAAGGCGAGGAGGTTGCCCCGGTCGACGTACGGGATGAGCGCGGCGCCGACGAGCACGAAGATGGGCGTCAAGGCGCCCGCCACCGTCGGGTGGAAGTAGGCGAGGAGCTCCTGGAGGCCGAGGAAGTACCACGGGGCCTTCGCCACGGCCGGCGTGACGTTGCCGTTCGCGAGCTCCTCGAGTGGGGCGTTGACGAACAGGCCCATCGCCAGGAGGAAGATGCTCATGACGGCGGCCGCGAGGAACTCGATCGACAGGAGGTGCGGCCACGTCATGACCGTGTCGTCGGGCTCCTTCTGGACCCGGACGACGGCATCCTGCTTGACGAGCGCGAGTAGCCGGTACGGTCGTGCCGACATCGGCACGCGTTGCTTGTCGATCTCCGTCCGTCGACCCGGATCGACCGGCGCGACGACCCGCCGGTCGTCGGGCTTCTTGGTATCGGTCATACGTCAGAGCGGCCCACTGATGCCACCATCCTTGCGGGTTCGCCAGAAATGAATGGCCAGGAAGATAGCCATGACCAGCGGCATGACCATGATGTGGAGCACGTAGAACCGCAGGAGCGTGTTCTGACCGACCTCCAGACCGCCCAGCAGGATGAGCTTCGACGGCGTGTTGAAGAGCGGCGCGTAGCCAGCCATGTTCGTGCCGATCGTGATCGCCCAGTACGCGATCTGGTCCCACGGCAGCAGGTAGCCGGTGAAGCTGATGAACAGCGTCGAGAAGAGCAGCACGACGCCGACGACCCAGTTGAACTCGCGCGGCGGCTTGTAGGCCCCGTGGTAGAAGACCCGCATCATGTGCAGGAAGACGAAGAACACCATGAGATGGGCGGCCCACCGGTGGACGTTCCGGGTCAGGAGGCCGAACACGACCTTGCTCTGGATGTCGAGGATGTCGGTGTAGGCGTTCGTCGTCGACGGGACGTAGAAGAACATCAGGTAGACGCCCGTCACCGTCAGCACGAGGAACAGGAAGAAGCTCAACCCGCCCAGGCAGAACGTGTACGCGAACTTCACCGCGTGCTGGCGGACCCGAACCGGGTGGATGTGCAGGAACACGTTGTTCATGACCGCGTACGCCCGCGATCGCTCGTCGGTGGGGTACGGCTGGCGGAACAGGGATCGCCAGACGGCGCTGCGGCGGATGCTCTGGTCCACCCGCTCGAGGAAACTCACGAGGCTCCTCCTGCGACCCCTGCGACCCCCGCGAGTTGCGCGTCGCGGTACGACTCCTTGTAGAGCCGGCCGTCGGTCGAGATCTCCTGCAGCTCGAACCGCTCCATCGTAATTGCGTCGAACGGGCATCGCTTGACGCACAGGGCGCAGCGGATACAGCGCTCCTCATCGAGGATCATCGCCGCGCCGTTCTGCCAGCCGTACGACTCCTCGATCTCGGGCAGGAGGCCTTCCGTCTTCAGCTGGTTGACGTCGACCATGTGGATGACGCCTTCGGGGCAGACGTCGGCACATGCTCCGCAGAGCACGCAGCGGAATGGGTCGAACCAGATGTTGAAGTTGCACATGAGGCAGCGCGTCGACTCCGCGACGGCCTGGTTCGCGGTGTAGCCGAGCTCGACCGGCGTCGTGAAGTTCACCTCGGGCTCGGTGGACGGCATCCGCATCTGGAGCGGCACCATCGGGATGTGCTGACGGGGCAGCATGTCGTAGAGCTCGGGCATGTCGTGGCGCCACGAGCTCGTGATCTTCACGTTCGCCGCGACCCGCACGTCCTGCCGCCCGGCGAGGTAGCGGTCGATCGCGTAGGCGCACTTCTTGCCGTGCCCCGCCGCCTCGATGAGCGTCGTCGGACCGGCGACGAAGTCGCCGCAGGCGAAGACGCCGCGGACGTTGGTGGCGTAGGTGGCCGGATCGACCCGCACCCGATCGCGGCCGATCTCGAAGTTTGCCTCGACCGGCAGGAACGACAGGTCGGCGGCCTGGGAGACGGCCGGGATGACCGTGTCCGCCTTGATGACGAACTCCGAGCCGTCGATAGGGATCGGCGAGCGACGGCCCGAGGCGTCGGGCTCGCCGAGCTTGTTGCGGATGAACTTCACGCCGCTGACATGGCCGTCTTCGCCAAGCACCTCGACCGGGCTCGCGAGGAACTCCATGCGGACGCCCTCGCGCTCGGTCTCGCCGAGCTCCTCCTCGTCGACGACGAGCTCCGACCGCGTCCGCCGGTAGACGATCGCGACGTTGTCTGCGCCGTGGCGCAGGCTCGTCCGCGAGCAGTCCATCGCCGTATAGCCGCCACCGATGACGACGACGTCCTTGCCGACCGTCAGCGGCTGGCCGAGGTTGGCGATCTTCATGAAGTCGACGCCGTACTGGACGCCGTCGAGCTCATGGCCCGGGATGTCGAGGATGACCGGGTTCATCGCGCCGGCGGTGATCGCGATCGCGTCGAAGTCGCGCTGCAGCTGCTCGAACGTGATGTCCGTCCCGATCGTCGTGTTGAAGACGAACTTGACGCCGAGGCGCTCGATGAGGCGGACGTCCATCTCGATCGCCTCGCGCGGCAGGCGGAACGCGGGGACGCCGATGAGCATCGTCCCGCCGCCGTACGGCAGGCTGTCGTAGACGGTGATCTGGAAGCCCTTCATCGCGAGCTCCCGGGCGACCGCCAGCCCGGCCGGGCCGGCCCCGACGACCGCGACCCGCTCGTCGCGCGGCGTGATCTGGGGCATGACGTCGGGGATGCCGGACGCCTCGTGCCACTCCACGAGGAACCGCTTCATCGCCCGGATCGCGAGCGGCCGGTCGATGTCGCCGCGCCGGCAGGCCCGCTCGCAGGGCGCGGAGCAGACGTACGAGCACATCGCGGCCACCGGGTTGGGCTCGCGCGACAGGATGTACCCCTCCTCGAACCGGCCCTCGGCCGCGAGGTTCAGGTAGCCCCGGCAGTTCGTCCCGACAGGGCAGGCCTCCTGGCACTCGATGTTGCACTGGAGCCAGGACGCGTCGACGGGCTGGACGAGGAACTCCTGATAAGGATCGATCGCCACGTGCTGGACGTGCCTCTCCTGCAGACGGTGCCGACAGGGTGGAGCGGAGTTGCGGGGCCCGTTCAGGAATCTACCATCGTGGTCGGAAGCGGCGCAAAGGCCGCGGCACGGCTGAGGTGGGCGCGTTCCGCGCGAGGTCCGGCGGCCTCGCGGGCCCGTGTGGGCCACCTCGGCGGGTTGACGCTCGACTGGCCGGCAGCTACGCTGCAGTTCCAGGGGCGTTACACCTGCCCAACGCCGCGGAGGCACGGTGGTCGCGAGCGACTTCGCGTTCCTGGTTCTCGGGATGGTCCTGGGGGTTCCTGCCGGTGCAGCACTCCTCGTCGCCATGGGCGCCGGTCCGCACGCGAGACGCGTGGTCCGCCTGATCGTGGTGCCCAACAGCGTGCCGCGCCGCCGGGCCGCGACCCTGGCCGACGACCCTTTCGGCGAGTCCTCGAGGTCGCCCGCGGCGGGAGGTCCGGCCGATACCGGACGGCCGCCTGGCGGCGGGTC
>VBHW01000109.1 GCA_005881055.1 Chloroflexota bacterium | reverse complement strand
CTCGGCGGCGGCCGCGAAGCGGACGACACCGTACAGGCCGTGACGGTCCGTCACCGCGAGGCCGGTCAGGCCGAGCTCGACCGCCCGCTCCACCAGCTGGTCCGCGTCGGACGCGCCGTCGAGGAACGAGAAGTTCGAGTGGCAATGCAGCTCGGCGAACGGCGCGGGAGGTGGCATCGGTCCGGCCATCGGACCGATCAGGATAGAACATCTGTTCGATTGAGACAACGGCGAGCCAGGTGTGCCTGATCCACATGCCTGATCCCTTCGGCCCGGGTCCCGTTGCCCCCTTCGTACGACTGGGATTGCCGGGTTGGGTATCGTGTACTTGGGTCATGTCCGCGTCCGTCACCGCGCTCCGCCCGGCTGCCCACCCCTCCCCTATCGCCGGGATCAGGCGCGCCCTGACGCTGGGCCTCCTCGCGGTGCTCGTCGCGACCCTGCCGGTCGGGGCCGTCGGCGCGGCGACGAGGGCGACACGATCCGCGACCACCGCGGGAGCGGTCGACATCCCGGTCGATCCGGGGATCCAGCCGATCGCCGCGCGGCGCGCGGGACTGACCCGGACCGTCTACGGCTACCTGCCGTACTGGCGGCTCGATGGCACGATCGCCGGCCGACTCCAGTACGACCTCCTCTCGACCGTCGCCTTCTTCGGGCTGGGTATCAAGCCCGACGGCAACATCGACACCGCCTGGCGGGGCTATACGGCATACATGAGCGACGACGCCGTGGCCGTGACGAACGCCGCCCACGCCGCCGGCGTCCGCGTCGTCCCGACGTTCCAGCTCTTCGACTCGTCGTCGCTGACGAAGCTGAACGCGTTCCTCAACAGCACGGCTGCCCAGGATCGATTCATCGGCCAGGCGCTCGACCTCATGGCCCGGCGGTCGGCCGACGGCGCGAACATCGACTTCGAGCCCCTGCCCGACACGATCGCCCCCGCCTTCCTCGCATTCGTCGGCAGGTTCGGGACAGCGATGAAGGCGCGCTTCCCGACCGCTCAGCTCGTCGTCGCGACGTCGGCCGGGGCCGGAGCGATCCTCACCGCGGGGCTGCCCGCCCTCGTCGACTACATGTTCCTCATGACGTACGGCTATCACTCGACGACGTCGGCCACGGCCGGCCCGATCGCCCCGCTCGACAACACAACGCGGACAGTGAAGCTCCACGTGTCGCGCTTCCTCGCGCGCGGGGTTTCGCCGTCGAAGCTGCTCCTCGGCCTCGGCTACTACGGCTACGACTGGCCGGTGACGAGCAACGTCCCCTATGCGACCGTCCGCACGGACCGCGCCGCGTACGGCGGAGCGTGGAGCGTCACGTATGCCTCCGCCCGCGACTGGCTCGCCGCCCATCCCACGACCGTCCGGCAGGCGGACACCGTCCAGGGAAGTGCCTGGTACACGTACCACGACGCGAAGTACCACACGTATCGCCAGGTCTACTTCGAGGACGAGCGGAGCCTCTCGGCGAAAGACGACTATGCGCTCGCCACGAACCTCGCCGGCGTGGGCATCTGGACGCTGGGCAACGACGGCGCGTACCCCCAGCTGTGGAACGTCGTGCGCGCGAAGTTCTTCTCGCCGGTCCACAGCATCACCGTGAAGGCCGGCGTCTCGCGCGTCGTGATGCGTTCCGGTCGCGTGTACGTCGACGTCTGGACCGCAGTCTGGAACCGCGGCAACGTGCCCGAGCGCGGGACGGCCTCATGGGGCATCCGCGACCAGCGCGGCGCCGGCCATGCCCACGGATCGCGGACGATCCTTCTCTATCCGGGCCGGTCGTCGCGAACCGTCCAGACAAATGTCCTGCTCGGCTGGGCGAGCGGCCTTCCGGCCGGCACGTACCGCGTCCTCTCGAGGTTCTCCGGCCCGGGCGGCACGTTCCTCGGCGTGACCACGACCTTCCGCCAGCCGTACTGACGATCCCGACCGCCCGACTCGCCCGAACGCGAAACATTCCGTGGACCTCCGGCGTCTGAGCGCCACGATGACTGCGTTGCGGCCCGTGCTCTCGCACCTGCTCCGCCCGATCGCGCTCGTGATGGCCGCCGCCCTCCTCATCGAGGTCCTTCTCCCACTCCTGCTCGCCGCTGCCGTGGCAGGGCCGGCGAGCTGATTCCAACCATCCCGCGCCTGGGGGCCCGGGATGCTGTTCGGCGGCGCCGACCGCGAAGGTCGGCCGCCGACCCGTCGTGTCGCCTGGTGAGCGGGCGCCGCGGCCTGGGGCCCCACCGTCGGGGACGGTGGGGCCCCGCAACGTCAACCGGGAGACGATGGAGGCCGCCAGTGAGCCGGGCTACGATGGGTCGCAAGACGCCAGTGGCTGGTCAGCCGCCGTCAATCACCCAACGCACGGAGACCACGGTGTGACCCCCAGCCCATGGACCCGACGCGGCCTGAGCGCCATCGCCCTCGCGATGTTCGCCGCAAGCTGGGCGGCGGCCTGTTCGCCGGCGCCCGTCACTCCGGCCACCCCCACCGCAGCGCCGCCATCGGCAAGCCCGACAGTGGTTGCGAGCCTGACCCGGTGCCGAGCACCGTCGGGCAGCCGACCCCCACTCCGACGCCGGCACCGCCCGGCCAGACGACGACGGACTGGGGCAGGATCTGGGATGGGGTCCCGGCGAGCTTTCCGCGCCGGCCGGGGTCGGAGCCGACGGAGACCGCGGCAGGACCCGCGTCGGCGGTCCTCAGCGTGCCGGCCGGGGTCGCCGAGGCCGCCAATTGGTACGTTACGGCGCTCGGCTCGGCGGGCTACCACGTGGCGGGCGCGTCCGGCCCGTTCGAGGACGGCAGCTACGTCGTGGACGCGACCGGCAGGCAGGCGGCCTGTCACGTCCAGGTGACCGTCGCCAGGGTCGGCACCCTCGCTGTCGCGACGATCATGTACGGCGCGAGCTGCCCGTTCCGCTAGGCCCATCCCCGGGAGCCCTCCGTTTGGCCCGTCCGCCGAGCGCCCGACTGTTCCGGGTGTGCGATGTCGCGGGCCGATTCGTAACGTCCCGGAGATGTGCCGCGTCTACGATTTCGACGTTCTCGAATCGAGGTTCTCCGAATGTCGAGACGAGCGGAATTGGTGAGCGGACATGCAGTCAGCGCAGCCACGTGACTTCGGTGCGCTGTTCCTCGTCGTCGGGATGTTCGCCGTCCTGCTCGTCGTCAGCCTGACGCTCGGCTCACCCGTCCTTCGCTGAGGGTCACCTTCGCCCTCGACCTCCGCCGGGCGGCGCTCCGGCTGCCTCAGTCGTACAGCCGCTCCAGGTGCCACGTACCGTCCGTGCGGTCGAGATAGACCAGCGCGAGCCAGCGCGGTCCCACCACCTTGAAGTAGTCGCGGGCGATCGGCTCGCGCCACCACGACTCCTCGATGCGCCAGCGGTTGCAGACCTCCACGGGCTCGCGCCGGCCGTTCCAGCGGATCGCCACGAGGCGGCCGTCCGGATCCAGCTCGGCGTCGATCGGCGGATGCTCGCGGAGCAGGCGGGTCATCGGCTCACGTCGGCGTTGTGGCCCAGCTCATGTGGGCGTCGTCGCGCCGGACTCGACGGGCACCCATCGCCAGCGGGCCTCAGGTAGCGGCGATTCCGGGTCGGTCAGCTCGACGCGCCGGATCCGGTCCTCACCGAACGTCAGTGCCAGGCGCGCGAGCTGCCAGCCCAGGCGCGCGGCGCGACCCGCCTGGGGGACGAACAACGCGAGCTGCTGGCCGGCGGCCGGCGCCACCTCGGCCAGCTCGAGCTCCAGCCGGGCGACCGGCGCCGGCGGCGGCGTCCGCTCGAGGCGCGCCAGGAGGAGACGCTCGATCGCCTCCGCCTCGAGGGTCGGCTCGGGCAGGCGTTGCTCGAGGTCGACCGAGACCGGCGTGCCCGGTGCGGCGAACGTGACGTCGAGCGCGAGTCGGAGATGGGCCCGTGCCGTGGCCATCCCGCGGGCGGTGAGCTGGTCGGCGAGCGTGGCCGCCAGCCGGTGGAGGAGGAACCGCAGCGGCTCGAGGTCCTCCACGGGAGGCTCGACCGGCAGCGCCAGGCTCATCCGCTCCGGCATCCGCCGGGGACGGAACGGATCGGTCTCCTCGCCGCGGGCGCGGGCATGGAGTCGCTCGCCTTCCGCTCCGAACCGGGCGACGAGTGCGGAGCGGGAGACCGCCGCCACCTGCCCGATCCGTCGCAACCCGAACCGCGCGAGCCGGGCCCGGACGTCCTCGTCGACCGTGAGCAACGCGGCGGGCAACGGTGCGAGGAACGCCAACTCGTCGCCGGGCGGCACGGCCACGAGGGCTCGGACCGGCCGAGGACCGCCCAGGGCCACGACTGCCTCGCCGGCCGCCATGACGGCCGGGCTGGCCGCCATCACGGCGGCGAACCGCGTACCGGCGATCCCGGCGCGTGGCGGGCCGGGCAGGATCGGCGCGAGGGCATCCCGGATCCGCTCCACGAGGACCGGCTCGGGACCCCACAGCCGCTCGAGGCCGTCGAGCTGGACGTCGAGGCGGCCGAATGCCGGGTGTGTCTCATCCGTCTCGCCGGCGACGCCCGGGCTGAACGCCGCCAGACGATCCAGCGCCGCCTCCACGGCTACCGCGGAGGCGATCGGGTCCGGGTCGAGGAAGGTCGCCTCAGGGGCCAGTCGATGCGCGCTGCCGAGCGCCATCCCGCGCCGGACGCCCATCGCCAGGGCGGCCGGGCTGGCGTCGAGCACGACGCCGGCCGTCCAGGGCTGACCGCCCAGGATGATCGGCAGAGATGCCGAGCCGGGAGCCGGGTCGGGCGGGAAGAAGGCGGAGCGGGACCGGGCGAGCCGGAGGAGGAGGTGCGGCCAGTGGAGGTGGAGGAGTCGCATGGGTCGTGCTCTCGACGATCGGTTGGATGAGGAGATCGGGCGGACCTTCCGCGGCGTCGCGGAGGAGCAGTTCGCGGGTCAGGCACCTGTCGCGGTCGCCGCCCTCCGCGTAGAGGATCCGCAGCTCCGCCCGCCGGCCCGGCGGGCCGAATCGGTTCCGGGCGACCACCACCTCGGTCCGCTGGCCGACGACGTCGCGGCCCAGCCGGATCCACGATCGCCGGGCGAGCTCCAGCCGGAGGCCTGCCGCCTCGGCCACCGCGCCGTTCATCGGCCCAGGCAGGCCGGGCGGCTCGAGGAGGACGAGAAGGGCGCCTGCACGGCGAGCCAGGGCGGCCAGCCGATGGAGTCGGTCGGCCGTCCCGGGGGCGCGCGGGCCGCGGCGTGACGTCCTCCGCGGCGGCCCCGTGCCGTCGGGGCCTGCCATGCGGCTGCCCGCCGTTCGACCCGCCGGGAGATCCGCGACGAGGAGGTCCACGGCACGACCCTGGAGCAGCGCGCCGGCCATCGCCAACCCCTCGTCGAGCGTTTCGGGGGCGAGGACGACGAGCCACTCGAGGCGGACGCCGCGGGCGACGGCCTCCACCGGGTCGAGGCTCCGGGCGAGGTCCAGCCACGCGACGATCGAGCCGGTCGCCTGGGCCTCCGCCACGAGCCGGAGGGCGAGCGTCGTCTTGCCGCTCGAGTGGTCGCCGCGTACGGCGAGGCTCGCCTGGCGCGGGACACCACCCGGGCCGAGGATCGCATCGAGGGCGGCGAAGCCGGTGGGCACGACCCGACCGTCGTCCACGGGAACGACCCCGGGGAGCGACGTCCCGGCCGGCTCCGGCTCGTCCCACGCCGGCAGCCCCAGCGGAGCCACCTCCGCCAGTGGAGCCATCTTCGGCAGGGGGACGGTGGCGAGCGCCCCGACCACCGCCCCGTGCGCCGCTGCCGAACCGTGCCCGAGCATCCGCGGAGCTGCCCCGCCCCAGCGATCCCGGAGGACCGCCAATGCAGCCGCGACATCGGGGGAGACGGAGGCCATCGCCGATCATAATAGAACATCTGTTCTATTCGTCAAGGGCAGCGCAGGCGATAGGTGCGGACAGTTACGACTCCCGGTCGTACAGTCGCATCAGCTCAGGCACGAATACGAACCAGGCTCGTGGGTCAGTCGCAAAGAGACCGGAACGACGCCAATTACGAACCAGATTCGCCGTTGGCACGACTCACCCGACAAGTACGAGTCGCGCTCGTAGACGCCGAGTCGCCGAAGCAT
>VBHW01000108.1:5939-7820 GCA_005881055.1 Chloroflexota bacterium | reverse complement strand
CCAGGCGAAGTCGTACGACGGGTCGTGCGCGCTCGGGCCTGCGCTCGTGCCGGTGACGGAGGCCACGCCGCCCTTCCCGATCCGCCTCGGCGTGGTCCGGGACGGAGCGACGATCGTCGACGAGACAACGACGAGTGCCCGGATCCGCCGGCCGCTCGAGGAGCTCGTCGCGTACCTCGGGCGCGCGCTCGAGCTGCCGAGCGGGGCGATCCTCCTCACCGGCACCGGGATCGTCCCGGGCGGCACGTTCACGCTGCGTCCCGGCGACGAGGTGCGGATCGAGGCGGGCCCGCTCGGGGTGCTCGCGAACCCGGTCGTCCGCGTCGGGCGGTCGACCCCGGGTCAGTCGTTGAGGGCGGCGGGCCGTTCGGCCAGTCCGTAGACCTCCGCCGCGGTGTCTCCGAAGACGCGCGCTCGCTCCGACGGCGACAGTCCGGCGAGGAGCTCGCGCGCGGTGCCGACCACCCGGTCGTAGCTGGCCGCGAGGAGACACACCGGCCAGTCGGACCCGAACATGAGTCGAGCGGGCCCGAACGCGTCGAGCACGACGTCCGCGTACGGCCGCAGGTCGCCCGGCGTCCACGACGCCCAGTCGGCCTCCGTGACCATGCCGGAGAGCTTGCACGTGACGTTCGGCAGCGCCGCGAGCGCCCGGAGTCGGGATGCCCATGGCTCGAGCTCGCCCGTCGCGATCGGCGGCTTGGCGATGTGGTCGACGACGAGGCGGAGGTCGGGCATGTCCCGAGCCATGGCCACGGCGGCCGGGAGCTCGCGCGCCCGGACGAGCAGGTCGTACGCGAGACCGGCGGCCCCGACCGCGCGGAGCCCTCGTCGCACGTCTGGCCGGTCGAGCCACGCGGGGTCGGGCTCGTCGTGGACCTGGTGGCGGATCGCGACGAGACGTTCCCCGCCGGCACCCTCGCGGAGCCGTGCCAGCGCGCCGGCGACCGCCTGATCGGTGAGGTCGACCCAGCCGACGACGCCCGCGACGAACCGCTCGGCGGCGGCAGTGGCGAGGAATTCCCACGTCTCCTCGGGGCTCGATCGCGTCTGCACGAGGATGGTTCGCTCGATGCCCGCCGCCTCGATGAGCGGGCGCAGGTCGTCCGGCCCGAACGGGCGACGGATCGCGGCGAGCTCGTCTGTCATCCACGGGTAGTCGGCCCGGCCGGGATCCCAGAAGTGATGGTGGGCGTCGATCATCGTCATGCCGGATCCGACGCTGCGCGGGACGGCACGGGAGCGGCCGGGTCGACGAGTCCCTCGGCGCGCAGGTCCGCCCAGAGGGCATCCGGGATCGGCAGGGCCATGAGCGCGGGATAGTCGTCGAGGTGGTCGATCGTCCGCACGCCGGCGACGAGCGAGCGGACCGCCGGATGAGCGAGCGCGAACTGGATCGCCGCGGCGCGCAACGGGACGCCGTGGCGTTCGCAGACGGCGCGGAGTCCCTGGGCGCGCTCGACGAGCGCGGATGGTGCTGACGCGTAATTGAAGCGGGCGCCCGGCCGCGGGTCGGCGAGGATGCCGCTGTTCATGACGCCGCCGATCATGACCGCGACGTTCCGGTCGAGGCAGAGCGGCATGAGCTCGGGCAGCGCCGCCTGGTCGAGGAGCGTGTACCGGCCGGCGACGAGGACGACGTCGATGTCGCTCTCGCGCACGAACCGCGCGAGCATCGGGGCCTGGTTCATGCCCGCGGCGATCGCCCCCCCCGTCCCCTCGTCGCGCAGCCTGTGGAGCGCCGGGATCGCGCCGCCGATCGCCGCTTCCCAGTGGTCGTCCGGATCGTGGACGTAGAGGATGTCGATCCGGTCGAGACCGAGGCGCCCGAGGCTCGCCTCGACCGACCGGAGCACGCCGTCGTAGCTGTAGTCGAACACG
>VBHW01000108.1:0-5870 GCA_005881055.1 Chloroflexota bacterium | reverse complement strand
GCGGCCGATCGGGCAGTGCGGAGCCCAGCCGTCGCTCGGCGTTGCCATAGCCGTAGAGCGGCGCGGTGTCGAAGTAGCGGATGCCGATCTTCCACGCGTGCTCGAGGACCGTCGCGGCGTCCTCGGCCGAGACCGCCCGGAAGAGGCCGCCGATCTCGGCCGTGCCGAACCCGAGGCGCGTCGGCCGCAGCACGGTTCGGCCGAGGGTCGTGTGCGCGAACGGATCGAGTGTCATGCCGGTCCTCCCACTGCCCGGTCCAGGCCGTGCGCGGCGAGCGTCGCGGCCGTCGGGACGCCGTCGCGATCCCAGCCCATGAGCTCGTAGTAGGTCGCGATCATCGCGGCGAAGGCATCCCGGTCGAGGCGGCTGCCGGCGAGCGGGCCGGCGTCGATCGGCTCGTCGAAGAACCGGTCGGGCAGGCGGTCGTCCGCCGCCGTGAGCCCTTCGCGGAGGTTGTACACCCGCATGAGCTGCAGCCGCCGGGCGCCCCATGCCATGACCTCGTCCGTCCCGACGTCCCAGCCGGTCACCGCTCGACAGATCGTCGCAACGTCGTCGAGGGACAGGATCCGCACGGGGATGCTCGCGAACGGGCACACGTCGAGGGCATCGAGCGCGCTCCAGAACTCGGCGAGGGCGGCGTACGCGCGGACCTTCTCGGGTGTCTGGGCGGTGGCCGGCAGCAGGCGCTCGACGCCGAGGGGACGGGACGCCTCGAGCGCATGCGGCCACGCCGGTGCTCGGTCGTCGAAGTCGGCATCGTGCTCGGCGACGTCGTAGCGAGGACCGAATGGGGCCGTCGCGAACCCGAGGGCGAGGCCGGCCTGGGCGCGCGGGTCGAACGGCGTGACCTCGAGACCCTTGACGTGTAGCGCGAGCGCGCTGGCGCCGCCACCCGACCCCGGGGCCGAATCCCCGTCGAGCCGGGCTGCCGCGCGGCACGAGCCTTCCGCCAGCCACTCGCCCGCGCCCTCGCGACGGGCGATCCGTTCCGTCATGCGCATCGACGCCTCGGCGTTGCCGAACCGCAGGTCTGCGCCCGCCCCTCCGTCCGCCGCTCCGTCCGCACCTCCGTCCGCCCCTCCGTCGGCGCCGGTGACGTCCACGTCTGCACGCGAAACGAGCCCGCGCTCGCGGCATTCCATCGCGAAGCTCAGCGTGAAGCCGAGCGAGACGGGATCGAGGCCGAGTCGCAGCGCCAGCTCGTTCAGGCGCAGCGCGTCGCCGGCGTGCGCGATCCCGAGGTTGGGCCCGAGTGCCGCCACCGCCTCCTGGTGCAGGCCGCCGGCCCGCCGCCGACGAGCTCGATCGAGCTCGTTGGGATCGGTCGACGGCGCGAAGCCCTTGATGCAGTCGCTCGGGCAGCCCGGACAGCCGCCGCCGCTCCATGCCAGCCGATCGAGGAACGCCCGCGGCGCATAGCCGGTCGCGTCGGGGAAGGCCGAGGTCGTGTAGTTGCGAACGCCGAACGTCCCGATCGCCGCCGACCCGACCCACGCCCCGAAGCCCGGCGGATGGAGCTGCCAGCGGGTGACCGGGTTCGACTCCAGCCGGGACGCGTACGAGCGGGTGATCGCCTCGAGCGTATCGCCGTCGGCGACAGGCGCAGGGTCTCCCTCGCCCGCGATCGCGACCGCCTTGAGCCGCTTGGCGCCCATGACGGCGCCCAGGCCCGTGCGGGCGAGCGCGAAGGACCGGTCGGTCACGATGCTCGCGAATCGGACGAGCCGCTCGCCGGCCGGACCGATGGCCGCCACGCTGCACGGCCCCAGGCGGGACCCGAGGGCGTCGACGACGGCGGACGTGTCGAGGCCCCACAGCTCCGCCCCGTCGACGAGCCTCGGCCGACCGTCGACGATCGCGAGCACCAGCGGGCGATCGGCCCGGCCGGTGATCACGATCGCGTCGAACCCCGATGCCCTCAGGGCGACGCCGAAGGGTCCCTCGGCGCGCGCCTCGCCGATGCCGCCGGTGAGCGGCGACTTCGCGGCCGCGGTGAAGCGGGGGAGACCCGCGGCACGGCGGCCGGCGACGATGCTCGACGCGAAGACGAGCGGCGCCGCGGGCTCGAGCGGATCGAGGCCCGCGCCCGTCTCGATGAGGAGGAGGCGCGTCGCGAGCAGCGAGCCGCCGGCGTACGTGCGCCAGGTCCCCTCATCGACCCAGGTCTCGCGGAGGACACCGCCCGACAGGTCGACCCGGAGGATCCGCGCCTCTCTGGCCGCCCGCCGTCCGTGCCTGCCGCCTGCGATCACCGTCACCCCGTCGTCTCGGATTGACGCCCGCGACGAGGGTAGCGTACCGTTCAACATCTGGTTCACGATCCAGCATGCTGAACGATCGGCCCGAGGACAACCAGCGGATGCGACTCTGCTCGTACCGGGACGGCCGCGTGGGCGAACGCCTCGCCGTGATCGACGGCGACTTGGCGCTGCCGGCCGGAGACCTCCTGCCCGACGGCCCGCGGACGATGGCGGAGCTCATCGCGCGCGGAGACCGCGCCCTCGCCGCGCTCCGGGCCGCGACGGACCCAGAGCGCGTCCGGCGAGACGGGCGGCCGCTCACCGACCTCGACCTCCTCGCGCCGTTGCCGCGACCGGGCAAGGTCGTCGCGATCGGGCGCAATTACCGCGATCATGCTGCCGAGGAGGGCCTCGAGCCGCCTCCCGCGCCGCTCATCTTCGCGAAGTTCGCATCGAGCGTGGTGGGCCCCGGGGCCGACGTGCGCTGGAACCCGTCGCTGACGAGCCAGGTCGACTACGAGGCCGAGCTCGCGGTGATCATCGGGCGACGGACCCGCCGCGTGGCTCCCGCAGATGCGTTCGAGTACGTCTTCGGCTACACATGCCTCAACGACGTCTCGGCCCGCGACCTGCAGTTCGGCGACGGCCAATGGACCCGCGGCAAGTCCCTCGACACGTTCTGCCCCATGGGTCCGCTCGTCGTGACGGTCGATGAGCTCGGCGACGCGAGCGGGCTCGCCATTCGCTGCCTCGTGAACGGCGAGGAGCGCCAGTCCGCACGGACGTCCGACCTGTTCTACGGGGTCGCCGAGATCGTCAGCCACTGCTCGCAGGCATTCACGCTCGAGCCGGGCGACGTCATCGCGACCGGTACGCCCAGCGGGGTCGGCGCGTTCCGGAAGCCGCCGGTCTGGCTGGCGGACGGCGACGAGGTCGTCGTCGAGATCGAGCGCATCGGCCGGCTCGTCAACCGGTTCCGGACGGAGCAGGCGTCATGATCGGGGCCGGCCTCCCGGGCGGGGCCGACCGGAACGGCCCGGCCGACGGATCGACGAACGGCGCCCCGAACGGCTCGACGGGGGAGCGGTTCCTCGTCACCGGCGCCCTCGGGTGCATCGGCGCGTGGACCGTGCGCACGCTCGTGGCCGGAGGCACGTCCGTCGTGGCCTTCGACATGGCGGGCGATCCGAAGCGGCTCCGGCTCATCATGTCGGAGCGCGAGCTCGCGAAGGTCACCTTCGTCCGCGGCGACATCACCGACCGCGACGCGATCGGGCGCGCCCTCGACGAGCACGGGATCACCCACTTGATCCACCTCGCGGCGCTGCAGGTGCCGTTCGCGCGGGCCGACCCGCCGCTCGGCGCGCTCGTCAATGTCGTCGGCACCGTCAACGTGCTCGAGGCCGCCAAGCGGCACGCCGGCCTCCGGGGTCCCGTCGTGTACACGAGCTCGATCGGCATGTTCGAAGCAGCCGATGCCGATGCCGCGGACGGCCGCCTCCACGTCGACGCGACCGCCCATCCGCGCACCCACTACGGCGTGTACAAGCTCGCCAACGAGGGCAACGCCCGCGTGTACTGGCTCGACGA
Organism: Chloroflexota bacterium; assembly: GCA_005881055.1. Taxonomy (GTDB): domain Bacteria; phylum Chloroflexota; class Limnocylindria; order Limnocylindrales; family CSP1-4; genus C-114. Next base: position 2,036 of record VBHW01000108.1, on the reverse strand, counting down.
CGGGCTCTCCTCGGTCGGCCTCCGGCCGCTGACGGTCTACGGGCCCGGGCGCGACCAGGGCCTCACGAGCGGTCCGACGAAGGCGATCCTCGCGGCCGTCGTGGGCCGCCCGTACCGCATCGCGTTCGGCGGCCGGACGCTCCTCCAGTACGCGGAGGACGTCGCGCGGGCGCTCATCGCGGCGGGCCGCAGCGGCCTCACGGGGGCCCGGGTGTTCAACCTCGGCGGTTCGCTCGTGGGCATCGACGACCTCGTCGCGACGATCGAGCGGTGCGTCCCCGAAGCCACGGGTCTCGTGACGCACGATCCGGAGCCGCTGCCGTTCCCCGATGCGATCGACGACGCGGGCATCGAGGCGATCGGCGAGGTGCCCGTCACGCCGCTGGACGAGGCAGTCCGCCGGACCGTCGAGGTCTTCCGGCGGAGCCTCGATCGCGGGAGCCTCGTCCCAGAGGAGCACGGCCTGGAGCCGGTCGCGACGACCTCCTGACGACGGCCTGTCGAGACCAGCGGCCGACACGCCGGGCGCCGAGGGTCAGGGCTCCAGCGAGACCGGCACCCCGGACGCGGCGGATTCGTAGAGGGCCGCGATCACGCGCGCCTGGCCGAACGCGTCCTCTCGGCCGAGGAGCGGCCGCCCCGTGCCGCGGACCGCCGCGCTCAGGTTCTCGACCTCGAGGACGTAGGGATCGGCGGGCGAGATCGCCACCTCCCGACCGTCGAGCACGAGGGACCGGGCCCTGCCCGTCCACGGATCGCGCAGGAGGAGGGACCCCCGGCTCCCGATCGCCTCGAGCGTAGCGTGGTCCGACTCGAACCCCGACGCGAACGTGGCCGTGAGCCCGCCCGCGAACCGGAGCACGCCCGTGAACCGGACGTCGACGCCTGAGGGACCGACGAGCTGCTCCCCAAAGACCGCCACCGGCTCATCCCCGGCGGTGAGCCGCGTGCCGCTCACGCAGTAGCACCCGACGTCCATGAGGCTGCCGCCCTCGAGATCGGCGCGCAGCCGGATGTCCGACGGGTCGTCGAGGACGAAGCTGAACGTCGCCCGGACGTGCCGCAGCTCGCCGATCTCGGGGAGCAGCTCCACGAAGCGGCGTGCCCCCGGCGTGTGGCGCCACATGAACCCCTCCATGAGGAGCAGCCCCGCGCGCTCTGCCGCATCGAACGCTTCGATGACGTCCGCCGGGTGCCGGGAATACGGCTTCTCGCAGAGGACGTGCTTGCCGGCGTCGAGCGCCCGCATCGTCCATTCATGGTGGAGGCCGTTCGGGAGGCAGATGTACACGACCTCGACGTCGGGATCGTCGAGGAGGCCGTCGTACGAGCCGTGCGCCCTCGGCACGTCGTGCCTGGCAGCGAAGGCCCTCGCCCGATCCGCGGAGCGGCTGCCGACGGCGACGAATCGGGCGCTCGTGGCGTCTCGGGCGTTCGCGAGGAACCGGTCGTTGATCCCGCCGGTGCCGAGGATTCCCCAGCGGACCGGGTCGGTCATCGGATCGCGTCCCGCGTGGACCCGGCGAGCAGCCGGTCGAGCTCGGTCCGATCGGGAAGCCCGGCCTGGTCGCCGATCGCGGCGACCGCGGATGCCCCGCAGGCGGCTGCGATCTCGAGCCGCCGCGTGAGCGGAAGCGCCTCGAGGCTCGCCGCGATGAACCCCGCGCAGAACGCGTCGCCGGCGCCGACCGGATCGAGCGGCTCCACCGCCAGCGCCGGCGAGCTCACCGTCATCCCGTCGCGGTCGAGCGCCGCGGCGCCGGATCTGCCGAGCTTGAGCACGCCGAGGGAGGGGCCGAGGCCGCGCAGGCCGTCGAGGAGCGCCTCGACCGGAGCTCCGGGCTCGAGGCCGGTCACGGCCGCCGCTTCGTCGACGTCCCCGCATACCACGTCGCAGCGGGCGGCGAGCCCGGCGAGGACCGGACGTGCCTCGGTGTCCGACCAGAGCTTGCGCCGGAGATTGATGTCGAGGCTGACGGTCAGGCCGCGTCGCCGCGCATGGTCGAGGGCGCAGTCCACGGCTGCGCGGCTCGACG
>VBHW01000107.1 GCA_005881055.1 Chloroflexota bacterium | reverse complement strand
CGAGTCGCCCTGGTCGACCGCCGGGGACGCGGCGTCGACACGCCCGCGGTAGCTCGCCACCTCGCGGTCCGCCACGATCTTCCCGTCGGCCGCGAGATCGCGGATGCGGACGATGACCTGCTGGTCGCGCGTGCCGGTGATGCGCACGAGGCAGACGCAGGTGAGGGCGCCGTTCCCGCGGTCGACGAGGCTATCGCCCCAATCCCCGGTGAGGCTCGGCCCGAGCTTGCCGGTGCCGAGATCGAGGATCCGGTTGCCGTCGCCGTGCACGAGGAGCCGTTCCGTCGGGGCCGCATCCCCGGTCACGAGCAGCACCGGCGGCTCGGACGGCGGGGCGGTGGGCCTCGACGCGGGCGTCGGCCTCGCGGCGGTCGCCCGTGGGGACGCCACGGCCACGGCCGACGGATTGGCGCTCGCCGATCCCGTTCCGGTGCGGTGGGCCGGGCCCAGGAGCTGCGTCGCGAGGACGGCGAGGACGACCGTGGCGCCGACGGCCAGCCCGGCGGCGCGAAGGAGCCGGCGAAGCCAGCCAGGGTCGGGATGCGGGACCGGCACCACGACTGGCTCCGCCTCGGCACCTTCTGGCGCGTGCCTGTTCCTCCCGGGGGTCGGTTCGACGTTCATCCGGTCTGGCCGCATGCCGCATGTACACCGGGAGTCGTCGGGCGGTTCCGCTTCGAGCCCCAGGCGCTTCGGCGGTCGCGGGCCGCGGCCGTAGTTCGAGCATTGCTATGAAGCGGCCGGCGCCCCAGCAGCAGCCGCCGTAGTCCGAGCATTGCTACGAGGCGGCCCAGCGACACGTCGGCCGACGGCTTCCGAACGGCACACGGACACGGACAGGGTGCCTCAGTTGCGTAAGAACCCGCCGGATAACAATGCTCGGACTATCCCCGTCCCCGGGTGCGCTCGAACACCCAACCATACGGCCCGCACGCACGTGCTCATCCGCTCACCCTCCCTATACTCCGGCCGTGGAACCGATCGACCTGCGGTCCGACACCGTCACCAAACCGACCGACGAGATGCGCCGGGCGATGGCCGCCGCCGAGGTCGGCGACGACGTATTCGACGACGACCCGACCGTGCACGCGCTCCAGGAACGCGCTGCGGAGCTCCTCGGCAAGGAAGCCGGGCTGTTCGTAGCGAGCGGGGCCATGGGCAATCTCGTCGCGCAGATGGCGCACCTCGCCCGCGGTCAGGAGACGATCGCGCCGGCGTCGAGCCACATCGTCTCCGACGAGGCCGCCTCGTACGCCGTCGTTGCCGGGGCCGGAGTGCGCGTGCTCCAGGAGCACCCTGACGGCACCGTCGACCCGGAGGCGATCGCGGCGGCCTTCCGCGACCCGAGCGACGTCCACGAGCCGATCACCGGGCTGGTGACGATCGAGAACGCGCACGCCCACTCGATGGGCCAGCCGCTGACCCCGGCCTACACCGCGGCGGTCGCGGCCGTGGCGCACGACCGCGGCGTCCCCCTCCACGTCGACGGCGCGCGGCTATGGAACGCGGTCGTGGCGCTCGGCGTCCGGCCAACCGACCTCTCCGGCCCGGCCGACAGCGTCACCTTCTGCCTGTCGAAGGGACTCGCGTGCCCGGTCGGATCGGTCCTCGTCGGGAAGCGCGACTTCATCTGGCGTGCGCGGCGGGCGCGCAAGCTCGTCGGTGGCGGCATGCGCCAGGTCGGCGTGCTCGCGGCGGCCGGGCTCGTCGCACTGCGCGACGGTCCGGCCGGGATGATCGAACGCCTCGGCGAGGACCACGCCAACGCCCGCCGCCTGGCCGAGGGGCTCGCCGACCTCGACGGCATCGGGTCTGCCGGCGACATCGCCCAGCCGACGCCCGGACGCCTCGATCCAAGTCGGGTGCGAACGAACTTCGTCATGTTCAAGGTGGACCGCGATCGGGCGGCATTCCTCGCGGCGCTCCGTGCACGCGGCGTCCTGATGGTGGAATATCCCCACGGACAGGTCCGTGCCGTGACCCACCACGGCATCTCGGCGGACGACATCGAGACCACGATCGTGGCGGTACGAGCCGCCCTCGCCGAGAGCGTCCCTGACACGACATCCAGCGCATCGCCCGTCGCCGCCGGACACCCGTAGGGCCGCGACATCGACTGACGACGCACGAGGGGCCCGGTGGCGGCCGGGCCGAGGAGGAACCGTGACCCAGAGCCTCTCCGAGGTCGCCCTCACCCGCCCCGAGCCGGCGGCCGTGCCCGGCCCGCTCGACGATCGCCTCTACGACGTCGTGGAGGCCCGCTTCCGGCGCATGCTCCGGAACGAGCCTGTCCTCGCGACGGCGTCAGGCATCCACACCGAGGACGGTCGGCTCGGCGACGGCAGTCGTGACGCCGCGCTCCAGGAGATCGCGGACGATCGCGACCACCTCACCGCCATCGAGGCCATCGACCCAGGGAGCCTCTCCGCCGAGGCCGCCTTCGAGCGCGAGATCGAGATCCACAACGTTCGGCGATCGCTGTTTGCCGCGGACGTCATCCGGACATGGGAGCGCCGATCCACGGCGATGGACGGCGTGGGCACGAGCCTGTTCCTCCTGTTCGCCCGTGACTTCGGGCCGCTCGAGGAGCGGCTCGAGTCGATCGCGTCACGACTGGAGGGCGTGCCGAAGCACCTCGACGAGCATCGCACTCGCGCGGTCGTCCCACAGGTCCGGCTCTGGCAGCAGCTCGAGATCGACGCCGCGGCTGAGCTGCCGACGCTCTTCGGAGACGCCCTCGCGGCCGGACGCCGCGTGCTCGACGCGACCGCCGTGCGGCGCCTCGAACGTGCCGTGGAGAGCGCGACCAAAGCCGTGGCGGACTACTCGGGGTGGCTGAGCGCGAGTCTCGAGAAGGGAGTGGACGACTGGGCGCTCGGCCGCGAGCGGTTCGACGAGCTCGTCGCGCTCCGCGCCTTCGACGGGCTCGAGGCCGACGCGATCCTCGACATCGGCTGGGGGCAGCTCGCCGAAGCCCGTGCGGCTCGAGCGGCCGCCGCCCGCGAGATCGATCCGGACGCCGTCGAGGCGACGGTCATCGACCGGATCAAGGAGGACCACCCGGCGACGTTCGACCAGGCGCTCGACGCCTATCGCGACGCGATGCTTCGCGCGCGCGCGCACCTCATCGAGCACGACCTCGTGACGGTCCCAGCGGGCGAGCGCATCGAGGTGATCGCGACCCCCGACTACCTGCGCCGCGTCATCCCGTTCGCCGCGTACTTCGAGCCGCCCAAGTTCGACCGCGATCCATCGGGCATCTACGTCGTGACGCCGTCGGTCGGCGCGGCGGCGGGGGCGATGCGCGAGCACAACTACAGCTCGATCAGCAACACGAGCATCCACGAGGCCTACCCCGGGCACCACCTGCAGCTGTCGGTCGGCTCGGCGCACCCGTCCCTCACACGGCTCACGACCGACGCGCCGGAGTTCGTCGAGGGCTGGGGCATGTATTCCGAGCAGATGATGCGGGAGCAGGGCTTCGACACCGCCCCGCGCTTCCGCCTGAACATGTACACGGACGTGATCTGGCGGGCGTGCCGGATCGTGCTCGACGTGCGTATGCACCGGGGCGAGCTCTCGGTCGACGAGGCCGTGGCCTGGCTCGTCGAGCAGACGAGCTTCGAGGAGCCGAACGCCCGGGCCGAGGTCCACCGCTACACGTACACGCCGACGTACCAGCTGTCCTACCTCCTCGGCAAGGTGCTGCTCCTCCAGCTGCGCGCCGACGAGGAGCGCCGGCTCGGCGACGCATTCAGCCTGCGCGCGTTCCACGACGGCCTGCTCGACAGCGGCAGCCTGCCGATCAGCTTCCACCGCCGGCTGCTCGCGGGCAGGACGGGCCTCGCGGCGAGCCGTTGAACGACGTGGACGTCATCCCTGCCATCGACCTCGCCGGAGGGCGCTCGCGCGTCGTGTTCTGGCCCGGCGTCGCCAGCGGCGTCGGCGCGCCGACGGACCGGCCGGAACGCATCGTCGAGCGGTTCGTCGGCCTCGGCGCCCGTGTCGTCCATCTGGTCGACGTCGACGGTGCGCGCGCAGGCGCGCCCGCAAACCTCGAAGCGGTCGGCCGGATCGCTGCGACCGTGGCGGTGCCCCTCCAGATCGCGGGCGGGCTGGAGGCCGCCGATCACGTCCGCCTCGCCTTCGCGGCCGGGGCCACGCGGGTCGTGCTCGCGATGGCGGTGATCGACGAGCCCGAGGTGCTCCGTGCATGCCTCGAGGTGGCGGGCGACTGGCTCGCCGTAGGCATCGACCCGCGCCCCGAGCGCTTCGCCGCCTTCCCGTGGCGCCGGCCCTCGCCGCCGACCCTCGAGGGGCTCATCGGCGAGCTCGCGCATCGCGGCGTCCGCCGGCTCGTGCTCTCACATGGCGGTGGTCCCGACGCGGGCGGTGTCGCAGCCCGGCTCGCCGAGCTCGCCCGCCAGCACGACGTCGACCTCCTCGTGGCCGGAGGCGTCGCCGACCTGGATGGCGTGCGGCGGCTGCGCGATGCCGGCGTCTCGGGCCTCATCCTCGGCGAGGCGCTGCTCTCCGGCGCGATCGACTATCCCGCCGCCCTGAAGGCCGCCGCATGATGGCCGACCGCCCGATCGTGGCCGCGCTCTCGGCGATCTCGCTCGCGATCGGCCTCGTGGCCGCAGGATGCAGCTCGCCGGCCACCTCGGCTCCCACGGCCCCTTCCAGCCCGGCACCGCCCCCCGCGGCGTCCTCCGCCGGCGGCCCGTCGACCGGCGCTTCGACCTGTCCGAAGGCCGCGCCGCCACACGCTGCCGCGGGCTCGACCGCGATCGCGACGATCACGACGCCGAAGGGCACGATCGTCATCAAGCTCGAGGCCGATCTCGGCCCCGCGGCGGTCGGCAACTTCATCGCGCTCGCGGGGTGCGGGTTCTACGACGGCGTCGTGTTCCACCGGCTCGTGCCCGGCTTCGTGATCCAGGGCGGCGACGGCCAGTTCGGACGCAGCCCGAACGTGGACCGGGCACGTGTCGGACAGGGCGGCCCCGGCTACACGATCGACGACGATCCCGTCACGGCGCAGTACGGACGCGGCACGGTGGCGATGGCCCGCACCTCCGAGGCGCACTCGGGAGGCTCACAGTTCTTCATCGTGCTCGACGACGGCGCGCGCCCAGCCCTCGCCCAGTACAACACCTACGCGATCATGGGCAAGGTCACGTCTGGCATGGAGGTGGTCGACGCGATCGCGGCCATGCCGAACGCAGGCGAGGCGGCCGGCAACGCCGCGCTCGACCCAATCGCGATGACGAAGGTCGCCGTCACCACGCCCTAGCCAGCGTTCCCAGGTCACGAAGTTCCACCAACGGCCCGCATCGAGAGGAGAGCCATGACCCGCGCCACGATCGCCACCGAGCTCGGCCCGATCGAGGTCGACCTATACGACCAGTCTGCCCCGAAGGCCGTCGCCAACTTCCGCGACCTGGCCCAGAAGGGCTTCTACGACGACGTCGTCTTCCATCGCGTCATCCCCGGTTTCGTCATCCAGGGCGGCGACGGCGAGTTCGGCAAGAAGGCGAGCCTCGATCGCGGGAAGGTCGGCACCGGCGGGCCCGGTTACCGGTTCGAGGACGAGCCGATCAAGGGCGACTACGTCCGCGGATCGCTCGCCATGGCGAACGCCGGGCCGAACACGAACGGCAGCCAGTTCTTCATCTGCACGGATGACCTGACCGGCCGGCTGCCCAAGAACTACACGCTCTTCGGGCTCGTGACGAAGGGGATGGACGTCGTCGACAAGATCGTCGCGGCGCCGCGCGACGGGCGCGACCTGCCCCGCGAGCCGGTGGCGATGACCGCGGTGACGATCCACGATTCCTGAACGTGCGTGCTCCTTTGGCATGGGCCCATTCGTGCGCGTCGCAAGGAACGTTAAGGAATTTACACACGAGTCTGTGACGAAACCCTTGGCTTTCTCGCACTGACGGGGTACAGTAATCGGGCTGCGAGAGCGGCCAGCTGCCCCAGCACCAAGGTCATGGGTAGGTAGGGTCAGGGTAGTCGGTGCAGCCGACGTGATAGATGCCCTTGTGGCGATGGCAGAAGGCGTCCCGCCTCGGCGGATCGCACCTTCACCGGGACAGCACCGGAGCGGTTCCCTCGGGAACCGCTCCGTTCTTTGTGTCCGGGGCGGGTCGTCAGGCGGTCGGTGCCGTCGCGAGCGCGTTGCGCTCCCGCTCGACGAGGACCCGCCGGAGGATCTTGCCCGACGCCGACTTGGGGATTGCCTCGATGACCTCGATGCGGCGGATCCGCTTGAACGGGGCGACGTGCTCGGCGACGTACGCGACGAGCACCTCTGGGTCGACCGTCTCGTCGCGCAGGACGACGAACGCCTTCGGGATCTCGCCGGCCTCTTCGTCGGCGACGGGGATCACCGCCGCGTCGGCGACGGCCGGGTGGCTGAGGAGGAGGGCCTCGAGCTCCGCCGGCGGCACCTGGTAGCCCTTGTACTTGATCAGCTCCTTGAGGCGGTCGACGATCGTGAAGTAGCCGTCCGCGTCGACATGCCCGATGTCGCCCGTGTGCAGCCACCCGTCGGCGTCGATCGTCTGGGCGGTCGCCTCCGGATTGCCCAGGTAGCCGCGCATGACCTGAGGGCCGCGGAAGCAGATCTCGCCATCCTGCCCGGCGTCGAGCTCCGCACCGGAGACCACGTCCACGACCTTCGCGATTGTGTTCGGCGCGAGCGTGCCGATCGAGCCAGGCCGCCCCATGCCCGGCTTGTCGGAGGTGATGATCGTCACCGGGCTCGTCTCGGTCAGGCCGTATCCCTGCATGACCTGGCAGCCGAGGCGGTTGGCGGTCGCGGTCGCCAGTGCCGCGTCGAGCGGCGCGGCCCCCGACATGATCAGCCGCATCGCCGACAGGTCATAGCCGTCGACGGCGGGATGCTTGGCCAGCGCGAGCACGATCGGCGGGACGAGGAACGCCCGCGTGATCCGACGTACGGCCATGGTCTCGAGGAACGGCTCGAGCTCGAACTTCGGCATGGTCACGATCGTCGCCCCACGCCGGAGGCCGAGGTTGAGGATGACCGTCATCCCGTAGATGTGGAAGAACGGCAGGACCGCGATGAGCGTCTCGTCCTCGCCGACGTCCTGGGCTGCCGCGGTCTGGAGGACGTTCGCGACGAGGTTGCGATGGCTGAGCATGACGCCCTTCGCGAACCCGGTCGTCCCGCTCGAGTAGGGCAGGGCCACGAGATCGTCCGGGGCGATCCTGACCTTCGGTGGCTGGGCATCCTCGGCCAGCAGGTCAACGACCCTCGTGGCGCCCTCGGCCTCCCCGAAGACGAACGTCTCCCGCAGGCCGTTCGACGCGGCGGCCTCGCGCGCGCGGTCGAGGAACGACGGCACCGTGATGAGGTAGGCACAGCGCGAGTCGCGCAGCTGGCGCTCGATCTCCTCCGGGGTCGCGAGCGAGTTGATCGTCGTGACGACGGCACCGATCGAGGCGATCCCGTGGAACGCCACCGCCCACTCGGGCATGTTCGGAGCGAACAGGCCGACGACGTCTCCCTGCCGGACGCCATGACGGGCGAGCCCACCGGCCATCCGGCGGACCGAGTCGACGAGCGAGGCGTAGGTCAGCGTTCGGCCACTCGGACCGTCCACCAGGGCAGGCTTGTCCCCTCGCTCCACGGCGTGCTCGAGGACGAACCCGGTCAGCGGCAGGTCGGGGATCTCGACGTCGGGGTACGTGCTCCGGACGATCATCGCGGGCTCTCCTCTCGCCACGACCACGCCAGGGCCTCCATGCTACGCCCCCGT
>VBHW01000106.1:5875-8703 GCA_005881055.1 Chloroflexota bacterium | reverse complement strand
CGACCATGAAGCCGACCGCGTAGATCGTGCCGCGGGTCAGCGACCAGCCGAGCTCGCCGAGCGCGACGTCCCCCACGCCGAGCGGCGTCGAGAGCGCGGCGTGGTAGACCTTCTCGTAGTTGAGCCGGAACAGGATGTTCGTCGACTCGTACACGGCCCCGTTCATCGACGACGCCGCGAGGAGCGCCGGTGCGATGAACGCCGTGTAGGCCATCGGCTGGCCGTCCGGGCCCGGCACCGTCCCCACGAGCGCGCCCAGGCCGAAGCCCATCGCGAGCAGGTAGAAGAGTGGTTCGAAGAACCCCGACGCGAGCGTGACGTAGATCCTCCGGTAGACCATCACGTTGCGTTCGATGAGGTGAGCCGCCCGCCGGCTGCCGAACCCGACCGGCGCCACGACCCGCAGGAGCGCCGTCACGTCACGAGCCGCCGGCGGAACGTCACGAGGCAGGCCGCGGTGCCGCCGACCACGTAGGCGAGGAGCACGAGGACGTGGGGCACGGCTCCGGCGAGCGTCATCGTGCCCAGCGCGATCCCGCGGGAGAGCTCGACGCCGTGGTAGATCGGCGTGGCGAACGCGACCGGTTGCAGCAGCGCAGGGAGCTGGCTCACGGGAAAGAATGCACCCGAGAACAGGAACAGGGGGTTGATGACGAAGCGGAAGAGGGCGTTGAAGCCTTCGACGTTCACCCGGGTCGCACTGAAGGCAGCGATCGGGGCCGCGAACGCCATGCCCATGAGGACCACCGCCGGGATGGCGACGAGGATGCCCGGAACGTGGCTTGCTCCGAGCAGGGTCGTGATCGTGACGAAGATCGTCGCCACCATCGTGATCCGGAGGGCGAACCACGCCAGCTGCCCGGTGACGATGTCATGGACGCCGATCGGCGACGCGAGCATCGCAAGGTACGACTTGATCCACCGGATAGAGGCGAGGATCGGGAAGGTCGACTCGAAGGCAGCGGCCTGCATCGCCCCGCCGGCGAGCAGGCCCGGCGCGAGGAACACGTGATACGGAACGCCGTCCACGCCCGATCCCCGGTTCACGTAGCCGCCGAGCCCGATGCCGATCGCGGTGAGGAAGAGCGCGGGCTGGATGAACGAGGCGAACAGGCTGCCGCGGTACGTCCGCCGGTAGCCCAGCATGCGTTCCTCGAAGACGTGGACGGCAGGCGCAGTCATCTGTCGGTCACCTGATGCTCACGTCGCGCTCGTTCCGAGGTCATCGCCCGATCACTCGATGAGACTGCGGCCAGTGAGGCGGAGGAAGACGTCCTCGAGCGTGCTCCGCCGGACGAGGACGCTCTCCGGCTGGAGGCCGCCCGCGTGGACCGCAGCGCTCGCCGCCTCGCCATCGTCGGCATAGACGAGCACCCGGTCGGGCAGGCGTTCGATCCGCTCCGTGATCCCGTCGAGGATCCCGTCGAGGCGTCCGTCGAGCGTATCCGCGACCTCCGTCGGGAAGCGCAGCTCGACGACCTCGCGCGACGAGTGCCGGGCGATGAGGTCGCGCGGCGACCCCTCGGCGACGATCTTCGCCTTGTCCATGACGACGAGGCGATCGCAGAGCTGCTCGGCCTCGTCCATGTAGTGGGTCGTCAGGACGAGCGTCGTGCCTCGCTGCTTGAGCCGGTAGAGGCGGTCCCAGACGAGGTGGCGTGCCTGTGGGTCGAGGCCAGTCGTCGGCTCGTCGAGGAGCATGAGGCTCGGCTCATTGATCAGCGAGCGGGCGACCGACAGGCGCCGCTTCATGCCGCCGGACAGCGGCTCGACCTTGGAATCGGCGCGATCGGTCAGCTGGACGAACTCGAGCAGGTCGGCGGCCCGCCGGCGCGCCTCGCCCCAGGGCAGGTCGAAGTAGCGGCCATAGATGACGAGGTTGTCGCGGGCGGTCATCTCCTGGTCGAGCCAATCTTCCTGGGGGACGACGCCGATCCGCGCCCGGATCGCCGGACCGCGGGTGTCCGGATCCATCCCGAGGACCCGGAGCTCGCCACCCGTCCGCGGCGAGACGCAGCCGATCATGCGCATCGTCGACGTCTTCCCCGCCCCGTTCGGGCCGAGGAAGCCGAATGCCTCGCCACGCGCGACGTCGAAGTCGATCGCGTCGACGGCCGTGAACGAGCCGAAGCGCTTGGTCAGGCCACGGGCGTGGATGAGCGGGGCCGACGGATCGTCGGCGACTTGGGCCATGGGCCGGGCATGGTACCGCAGCACCGGCGACAACCCCGGTCACGTACCAGGTCTGGTGTCGACGCGGAGGCCGCGCGGGTGGTGGCTCCTGCCGCTACGGCGGCCGTATCGACCTCATCGATGTGGGACCGTATTGATCGCCCCGTCGACCCCGACATCCCTGGCTCGAGGGTCGATGACGCTCGCCTCATCGATCAGATCGATGGAATGGAAAATAGGGCCGGCCGGAGCCCGCCAACTGTCGTTCCGTAACGATCAGGTCGATGCGGCGGCCGTGGCGCGCTCGCTTGCCGGCCGTGGCGCGCTCGCTTGCCGGCCGTGGCGCGCTGGCTTGCCGGCCGAGGCGCGCCCGCCCGAAGGGCGCCGCCGGATGCTCCGAGACGCCCCTCGCGACGTCATCGGCTATCGTCGGGTCTACAACGTCCGCAGTGCCGCCGAGGAGCCAACGCGATGTCCGACGACGTCCCCCAGGAGCTCGAGACGATCGACCCGAACAATCCGCCAGAGGGCTACACAGGGCCGACGCCGCTCCAGACCATCGACCCGAACAATCCGCCAGAGGGCTACACCGGCCCGACGCCACTCCAGACTATTGACCCGAACAATCCGCCAGACGACTACACCGGGCCGACGCC
>VBHW01000106.1:0-5777 GCA_005881055.1 Chloroflexota bacterium | reverse complement strand
CCGGGGCTCTCCGGCGCCCGCCTAGGAGCCGTCCGCCGGATCCAGCTCCCAGCCCTTCGACCGCTCGAGGGCGGCCCACTCGTCGCGCAGGATCGCCATCCGGAGCGTGTCGACATACCGGCCGCGCTGGTAGAAGGCGTGTCGCATCGTGCCTTCGAGCGTGAACCCCGACTTGTCGTAGGAGCGCCGCGCGCGGTCGTTGAAGTCGTAGACATCGAGCCAGATTCGCTCGAGACGGAGCGCACCGAAGCCGAAGTCGACGAGCGCGTCGACGGCGTCGGTGCCCCAGCCGCGACCCCAGTCGCTCGGGTCGCCGATGCTGATCCCGAGCCCGGCCGACCCGTTGTTCCGGTCGATCTCGAACAGCCCGCACGTGCCGAGCGGCCGCTCGTCCTCGAGGAGGCAGAAGACGAACGTCCACGCCTCGTGCCCCTGGCGTTCGATCATCCCCTCGAACCAGCGCTCCTCTTCGGGCTGGCTGAGAGGTGCCCGGCGCGTAATGAACCGGGTCATCCGGGCATCGTTCATCCAACGCACGAAGAGCGGGACGTCCTCGCGCTCGGGCGCTCGCAGATAGACGCTGCGACCCCGTATCTGCCGCGACTCCGCCGGCATCTTCGCGGCATCAAGTTGGGGCTCCGGCATCCGCCCTCCGATGTGCTGATCGGGCCGGGCGGACCCGGCCCGGTCTCAGACCTCCTTGAACTCGCCCTCGACGGTCTCTTCGCCCGCCGGACGACCCTCGCCCGGCTTGCCTTCGCCCGGCTTGCCTTCGCCCGGCTTGCCCTCTCCGCCGGCACCCTCCGCTCGGCGGCCGTTCCCGGAGCCCTCGCCGGAAGCCTGGTATGCCTTCGTCGAGACGCGGGAGAGCACGTCCGTCAGGGATGAGAGGCCGGTCCGCACGGGCTCGATGTCGGAACCCTTGAGCGCCTCGCGGAGCGAGGCGACCTTCGATTCGACCTCCGCCTTGTCGTCCGACGACACCTTTTCGCCGAGGTCCTTCAGGACGCGCTCCGCCTGATAGGTCAGCTGCTCGGCCTGGTTGCGGGTCTCGACGTCCTCGCGCCGCTTCTGGTCCTCGTCGGCGTGCGTGGCGGCGTCCTTGACCATCCGCTCCACGTCGTCCTTCGAGAGCATCGAGGAGGCGGTGATGCGGACCTGCTGCTCCTTGGCGGTCGCCCGGTCCTTGGCCTTGACGTCGAGGATGCCGTTCGCGTCGATGTCGAACGTGACCTCGACCTGGGGGATGCCCCGGGGCGCCGGCGGGATCCCGTCGAGGATGAACCGCCCGAGCGTCTTGTTGTCGGTCGCGAAGTCGCGCTCGCCCTGGAGGACGTGGATCTCGACCTGGCTCTGGTTGTCCGAGGCCGTCGAGAAGACCTGCGACTTGCTCGTCGGGATCGTCGTGTTCCGATCGATGAGCCGGGTCATGACCCCGCCGAGCGTCTCGATGCCGAGCGACAGCGGCGTGACGTCGAGGAGGAGGACGTCCTTGACGTCGCCGGCGAGGACGCCCGCCTGGATCGCGGCGCCGACCGCCACGACCTCGTCCGGGTTGACGCCCTTGTGGGGCTCCTTGCCGTCGAACATCGACTTCACCGCGTCGACGACGGCTGGCATGCGGGTCTGGCCGCCGACGAGGATCACCTCGTCGATGTCGGAGGCCTTGAGGCCGGCGTCCTTGAGCGCCGCGGCCACGGGGCCACGCGTCTTCTCGACCAGGTCGCCGACGAGGTCCTCGAGCTTCGCCCGGCTCAGCGTCATGACGAGATGCTTCGGCTGGCCCTCGGCGTCGGCGGTGATGTATGGGAGGTTGATCTCCGTCGACATCGTCGTCGACAGCTCGATCTTCGCCTTCTCCGCCGCCTCCTTGAGCCGCTGGAGGGCCTGCGGATCCTTGAGCTGGATGCCCTGGTCCTTCTTGAACTCGGCGAGCAGCCACTCGATGACGCGCTGGTCGAAGTCGTCGCCGCCGAGGTGCGTGTCGCCGTTCGTCGCCTTGACCTCGAAGACGCCCTCGCCGAGCTCGAGGATGGAGATGTCGAACGTGCCGCCACCCAGGTCGTAGACGGCGATCTTCTCGTCCTGCTTCTTGTCGAGCCCATAGGCGAGCGCCGAGGCGGTCGGTTCGTTGATGATCCGCTTGACCTCGAGGCCGGCGATCTTGCCCGCGTCCTTGGTCGCCTGGCGCTGGGTGTCGTCGAAGTACGCGGGGACCGTGATGACGGCCTCGGTGACCTTCTCGCCGAGGTACGCCTCGGCGTCGGTCCTGAGCTTCTGGAGCACCATCGCGCTGATCTCGGGCGGGGTGTAGCTCTTGCCGTCCGCGAGGACGACCTTGACGCCGTCGCTCTTCGAGTCCTTCTCGACCTTGTACGGCACGAGCTCCATGGCTCGCTTGGTCTCCGGGTCGTCCCAGCGCCGGCCCATGAACCGCTTGATCGAGTAGACGGTGTTCGCCGGGTTCGTCACCGCCTGGCGCTTGGCCAGCTGGCCGACGAGGCGCTCGCCGGTCTTCGTGAACGCGACGACGGACGGCACCGTCCGGCCGCCCTCCGCCGATGCGATGACGGTCGGCTCGCCGCCCTCCATGACGGCCACGACGGAGTTCGTCGTTCCGAGGTCGATGCCGATGGTCTTTCCCATGTCGTTCGTGTGCTCCTGGTGCTGCTCGGTGTGTGCTGGCTGGATGGATCAGTTCGGGTGAGTGCGCTGGCGCGGTGCGGCGCCGGCACCGTCGCCGTTCGGCGCCGATGGCTCGTCGGCCCCGTCCGACACCGCGACCAAAGCGGGACGCAGGACGCGATCGGCGACCATGTAGCCGCGCTGGAACTCGGCGACGATCTCGTCGGCCGGCCGTCCGGAGCCAGTGATGTGGCTGAGCGCCTGGTGCAGGCGCGGATCGAAGCGCTGGCCGACCGTCGGGTCCATCGGCCTGACGCCCTCGCGCTCGAGGAGCGCCCGAAGCTTTCGGTCGATCGCGACGATGCCCTCGGCCCACGGCTCGTCCGCGAGGGACGCCGGCCGGGCGTCGACGGCCCGGTCGAAGTCGTCGAGTGCCTCGAGGACCTTCAGGCGGAGGCTGTCGGCGGCCCGGCTGATCGCGGTCGCCTGGTCCTGCTCGGTCCGTCGCTTGAAGTTGAGGAACTCGGCGCGCTCTCGCTGGAGGCCGGCGAGGTACTCGTCGGCCTTCGCCTGGGCCTCGTCGCGTTCCTTCGTCTTCTGCTCGATCTCGGCGATCAGCTTCGTCGGCGAGATGTCGATCTCGTCGATGCGCTCCTGGGCACGTGTTCGATGGGGCATCCGCGCGTTCGTTCCTTCTGCTGGGGCGGCATCGCCGCGATGGCCAGGCATGGCGTCAGGCGTAGAGGTGGTCGACGAGCTCGTTCAGGAGCCCGGAGACGAACCGGACGGTGCCGATCGCCTGCGGATAGCTCATGCGCGTGGGTCCGAGGACGCCGACGACACCGACGGCCCGGCCCGGCTGCCCGTACGGGGCGAGGACGAGCGAGACGTCGTGCATCTCCGGCGGCCGGTTCTCCTCGCCGATGAAGACGCGGACGCGCCCGCCGCCCGCGACGGACCGCAAGAGCTCGCCGAGGTACGTCCGGTTCTCGAGCGCGGTGAAGACGCGCCGCAGCTTGTCGCTCTGGGCGAACTCGGGCGCCTCCATGACATTGAGGAGGCCGTCGCTGAACAGCTCCTCGATGAGGGCCGTGTCGAACTCGCGCATCGTCCGCGCGATCCGCTCGGCGACTTTGCGCACGAGGACGTTCGCCGGGTCGGCGGGATCGAAGCGCTCGATCCCCGCGTCGATCTGACGGGCGGTCTGGTCCGCGAACAGGTGGTTGAGGCGGCTCGCCGCGGTCGACAGGGTCGCCTGGTCGGCCGGCTCGTCGAGCGTGAGAAGGACCTGCTTGATCGTGCCCTCGCGCAGGACGAGGATGAGGCTCGCGAGGCGCTCCTGGATCGTCACGAGGTCGACGCGGCGGACGCGCGCCGCGCGCGGCTTGGCCGGGGTGGCCAGTCCGGCCGCGCGGGTGAGTCCGGCGAGGGTCGTCGCGGCGAGGCGGAACCAGTGCTCGCTCGCGAACTCCACCTGCCCGAACTGGTGGCGGATCATGAGCTGCTCGACAGGCGTGAGCGCCGGCGGATCGACGATCGACTCGACGTAGTAGCGGTACCCGGTGTCGGTGGGCACGCGCCCGGCGCTCGTGTGCGGGTGGCTGAGGTACCCTGCGCCCTCGAGCTCGGCGAGGATCGATCGGACGGTCGCGCTCGACACGCCGAGGCCGTACCGCTCGACGAGCGCGACGCTCCCGACCGGCGTTGCGGACGCAACGTATTCCTCGATGACAGCCCGGAGGATCGCCTGCTCTCGGAGGTCCAGCGGGCCGATGGTGCGGCGGACGCGTCGCGCCATGGCTGGCTCCTCAGGGTTAGCACTCTCATGGGTCGAGTGCTAACGAATGCTCGGCGCATCGTAGCAGTCCGGTGCGGCGAGTGTCAACGCGGGCGACCGGTGCCGAGCCGGCTTTCCCCGCACCCATTTGTCGGCCGCTGTACGCTGTTGCCGCTGCCGGAATCGAGGGCCGGCACGGAACCGCGACGCTGTCACAGAGGGATCCATGTCCGATTCGGCTGGGGCGTTGCGCGCGACGTCCGACGCGCTCCTGGACGATCTGGATGCGCTGCAGGCGCTCGAGCAGGAGAAGCGATCGATCGAGCCGGGTGACCCCCGGCTCACCGTTGTCGCCGACCAGATCGCTCAGGTGGCAGCTCGCGTCCTCGGCGCGTCGGTCCGGCAGCGCACGCTCACCGAGCGGGTGAACCACCTCGTGGCGGCCGGCTCGCCGGACGCGCCGGATGCCCCGATCGAGGAGATGCCGCGCGAGATGCGCCTCATCCTCGCCGACTGGCGCGACGCGGAACGACGAGCCAGCCTGTCCGCGCCGGGATCCGCCGACGCCGTCGCGGCAGCGGCCGACATCGATCGCCTGCGGGAGGAGTACCGGCGGGCGTTCGAGGAAGCACGCGAGCGAGACTGACGGCCGCGGGCCCGCGGCCCCGACAGGCCGAGGGGGTTCAGACGAGCCGGGCGAAGATCTCGTTCGAGAGGAGCCGGCCCCGCGTCGTGAGCCGGGCTCGATCGTCCCCATCGACCGCGATCAGGGATTCGCCGATCGCCCAGGCGAGCATGTCCCCGTCCCTCGCCTCCAGGTCGGCCGCGGGCACTCCGCGGTCGAGCCGCAGCCCGAGGATGAGCCGCTCCACGGCGGCCGTCCCCGCGTCGACCCCCTCACTGCCGCCGGGTGGTAGCCGCGGGGCAGCGCCGTCGAGTGGCGTGAGCGCCCCAACGTAGCCATCGAGCCGCGCCGCGTTCCAGCGTCGCGACGCGCCGTCGAAGGCGTGCGCGCCCGGCCCGATCGCCTCGTACGGCAGCCGCTCCCAGTAGGCGAGGTTGTGGCGGCCCTCGTGCCCCGGCCTCGCCCAGTTGCTGATCTCGTAGCCGCGCCAGCCGGCCCGCCGGAGCACCTCGGTCGCATTGACGTACTGCTCGGCCGCCCGGTCGTCGTCCTGCGCGGGCCGAGCCCTGTCCCGCCACCGTCGCGCGCCCAAGGTGGTCGGCAGGTGGTCGCCCGACAGTCCGGTGAGGCCTTCGCGATCCGGGTCGTCGAGCGTCAGGGCGTACAGCGATAGGTGGTCAGGGGCGAGGGCGAGCGCGCCGTCGAGCGTCGATGCCCAGGTCGCCGTCGACTGGTCCGGGATGTCGTAAA
>VBHW01000105.1 GCA_005881055.1 Chloroflexota bacterium | reverse complement strand
CGTGAGCTTCGTGATCTCCGCGTTGACGTCGAGTCCGCCCGTCGAGCGGAGCTTCGTCCAGAACGTGTTGAGGCGATCGAGGGTCTGGTTGTAGGCCGGCATGTACGCCTCGAAGTTGGGGTTGTCAGCGTACTGGACGCTGTCCTTGGCGACCTGCCAGTCGGGACCCTGCGTGAACTGCTTGTCGAGCGTGGCGAAGAACGCGTCCTGGTCGGCCGTGCGGGCGGGCATGCCGCCGTACACGTTGAGCAGGTCGGTCGAGCCATCGGTCAGCAGGTACGTCAGGGCCGTGAACGCCTCGTCGGGATGCTTGGTGCTCTTGAGGATGCGGAACGTGTCCGCGTTGAACACCGCGGTGGTCTTGCCGTTGTACGACGGCGCGGCCGCGATGTCCCACGTGTCCCCGGCCGGGGCCTTCTTGCCGGCCTCCGGCACGAGGCAGTACTTCGACCACAGGAAGTTCACCTGCCCGGCGACCTTGCCGGAGCAGAACGTGTAGCCGCCGCCCTGGTACTCCTGGCTCTGGAAGACGGCTTCGGTCTCGATGAAATGGTCCTTCCAGACGCCGTCGTAGAACCACTTCCAGGCGTCGGACCACGCCGAGGGCACGGTCACGGTCTTGCCGTCGGCGCCGACGAGCGAGCCTGCGCCGAAGAAGGCGCCCCAGCCCCGCGCGTCGTCACGCTGCGGCTCGAAGCCGTACTGGACGATCTTCTTGGGGTCGAAGCCCGCCTGGGTGGCGTCCTTGCCCGCCTTGTCGACGGTGAGCTTCTGGGCGATCGTGCGGACCGCGTTGTAGTCCCAATCGACCATCGTCCCGTCGGGCATCTTGTACTTCTCGCCGTACTTGTGCGGCGGCGGGTTGAGGCCCGCCTCCTGGAACATGTCCGGCTGGTACCAGAAGAACGAGGGATAGATCGCGAACGGCAGGGCCGGCTGGCCCTCGCCCGAGATCTTGTAGAAGTCGACCGAGCCGGTTGCGAACTGGGTCAGGTCGAGGTTGTTCTTCGTGATGAGGGGCGCGAGGTCGAGCCACTGGCCGTGGAAGGCCTCCGCGCCGCCGACCCCGACGGGGCCGACGATGTCCGGCGCGTTGCCGCCGGCGATCTCGGTCGCGAGCGCGTCACGCGCGCTCTGGTAGGTGACGACCTCGATCGTCAGCTTGATGTTGGGATGGGCTGCGTTGAACTTGTCGATGACGGCCTTCTCGACCTTCACCTGGTCCTCGGCCTCGCCCGTCCCGAGGCAGCAGAACCACTTGATCGTGACGGGCGGGCCGGCCGGCGACGCGGCCTGGCTCGGGGTGCTGGCTATGGCCGTGCTTGCGCTCGGGGCGCTCGTCGCCCCTGGACCGCAGGCGGCCGCCGCCAGGCCGAGGATCGCTATGAGCGCCACGAGGCGCCTGGTCCGGACCATCGCTCACTCCTCTCTTCCGGCGCTCGACCGTCGAGTCGCCGCTCTCCTACCGCTGCCCGCTGGCTCGATCGCCGGCTCGATCGCCGGCCAGGAGCAGGGCATCCTCGCTGTCGTTCGAACTCTTGGCCGTTCCCCTGATCGAGCGGAGGCCGCGTGCCCAGCGGCCCCGCGTCTCGATCAGGAGCTTCGACCGGTCACCCGGGACATACGTGCGTGAGTATTCGACCGGACGTCCCTCGTCCGTGTAGGCGGTGCCGACCAGCAGCAGCATCGGGCGCCGCGGGGACTGGTTGAGGAGCCCGGCCTCCCGCGACGGCGGCAGGACCGGCTCGATCGTCTCGCGCAGGCTGACGATCTGGCAGCCGTAGCGGGCGGCCAGGAAGTCGTAGAGCGATCCATGCTCGAGGTCCGCGGTGAGGAGGTCCGGGAACGGGTCCGCAGGGAGCTCCACCTGCTCGAGCAGGAGCGGCAGGCCTCCGGCGCTGCGCAGGCGCTCGAGGCGATACGTCGGGGCACCCGGCTCGATGTCGAGCGCCGCGGCCGCGGTCTCGTCGGCCTGGGCGCGGACGGCGCCGAGCAGCTTCGTCCCCGGCTCGAGGCCCTGGAGGGCCATCTCCTGGGCGAAGCTCAGCGTCGAGGACAGGTCCCGGATGATCTTCGGCAGGGTGACGATCGTTCCCCGGCCGCGGGTCCGCTGCAGTCGACCCTCGCGGGCGAGGTCGCCGAGCGCGCGTCGCACGGTGATGAGGCTGCAGCCGTACCGCCCGGCGAGCTCGCGCTCCGGTGGGAGCTGGTCGCCCGGGCGCCACTCGCCGGCATCGAGCGCCGCGCGCACGTCGAGGTACACCTGGTGGTGCAACGGGATGGGACCATGCTCGAGGTGGAACCGGGCCATGGCCTCCTCAGGGCTCGGATTCGCCGGAGCTTTGGGGCTTGCGTTCAGGGGCCCCGTTGGTGATAACGTTATAAGCAGATAACGTTATAAGCAATGGTGGCGGGACGAGGGCCCTCCTGTCAAGATGCGGCGGGAGAATCGGGATGCGGGAGGCGGCGTGAAGGTCGTCGTCGTGGGTGGAGGCAGCACGTACACCCCCGAGCTCATCGAGGGCGTCGCCGATCGCGACGGGATCCTCCACGTGGACGAGCTCGTCCTCCAGGACGTCGACGCGGAGCGCCTCGAGATCGTCGGCGGGCTCGCGCGGCGCATGCTCGAGCGGCGGGACTGGCCCGGGCGCCTGGTCCTCTCGACCGACCACGACGGCGCCTTCGAGGGCGCGGATTTCGTGCTCCTCCAGATCCGGGTCGGCGGCCAGGCCACCCGCTACGTCGACGAGACGCTCCCCCACCGCTTCGGCTGCATCGGCCAGGAGACGACCGGCCCGGGCGGCTTCGCCAAGGCCCTCCGGACGGTGCCGGTCGTGCTCGACATCGCGGAGCAGGCAGCCCGCCGCGCGTCGCCCGATGCCTGGATCATCGACTTCACGAACCCCGTCGGCATCGTGACCCAGGCGCTCGTCGACGGCGGTTTCAAGTCGGTCGGCCTGTGCAACGTCGCGATCGGGCTGCAGCGGACGTTCGCCCATCACCTCGACGTCTCCCCGGAGCGGGTCGAGCTGGAGCACGTCGGCCTGAACCATCTCTCGTGGGAGCGGGCGATCCGGGTCGACGGTCGCGACGTCCTGCCCGACCTCCTCGACCGCGAGTCCGACTGGCTGGCCGACCTCGTCCACCTGCCCGTCGAGCTCGTGCGGGCGCTGCGGGCGGTGCCCTCGTACTACCTCCGCTACTTCTACATGACCGCCGAGGTCCTCGCCGAGCAGCTGAACGGCCACAGCCGGGCCGAGGACGTCATCGCGATCGAGCGCGACCTCCTCGAGCGCTACCGGGATCCGGCGCTCACCGAGAAGCCGCGGCTCCTCGAGGAGCGGGGCGGCGCCTTCTACTCCGAGGCGGCCGCGCAGCTCATCGCGGCGCTCCACTCGGACGCCGGCGACACGCAGGTCGTCAACGTCCGCAACGGAGGCGCGATCCCCGACCTGCCTGCCGACGAGATCGTCGAGATCGGCGCACGGGTGGGGGCGGACCGGATCGAGCCTCTGCCCGTGGCGCCGCTCGGGCCTGAGCTGCTGGGGCTCGTCCTGCAGCACAAGGCATACGAGCGGCTGGCCATCCGGGCCGCGCTGTCGGGCGACCGCTCGACGGCGCTCCTGGCCCTCCTCGCGAACCCGCTCGTGCGCGACTACGCGACAGCGGCCCCGCTGCTCGACGCGCTGCTGGACGCGAACCGGCGGTTCCTGCCGCGGTTCTTCCCGGAGGGCTGAACCGGGACGCCGACCGCCGATACCATCGCCGGGAGGGCGAGGAGGTGGGCGGTGCGGCGCTGGAACGGCTGGGGCGACGAGGGGGTCTCCGTACCGGTCGCCCCGGAGGCGCTCGTCCACCTCGAGCGGCTGATCGGGCCGGGGAGGTCGCAACCTGACGCCTCGCTGGAGGAGACGCTCGCCCGGCTGCCGGCCAGCCGCCTGTCTGTGAGCGATCCGCTGCTGTCCACGGAACCCGCCGAGCGCCTCCGGCATGCGCGCGGCCAGTCGCTGCCCGACTGGATCGCCCTGCGCTCCGGCCGGCTCGACTGGGCCCCCGACGCGGTCGCTCACCCGTCCGGGCTCGACGACATCCGTGCGCTGTTCCGGCTCGCCGCCGCGGACGGCACCGCGCTCATCCCCTATGGCGGCGGGACGAGCGTCGCCGGCCACCTCACGGCTCGACCGGGCGGTCCGCCGACGATCGCCGTCGCCCTCGACCGGATGTCGGGGCTGGGGCGGTTCGACGAGCGGTCTGGCCTCGCGACGTTCGGGCCGGGCACGATCGGGCCGAGGCTGGAGGCGGAGCTCGGTGCGCACGGCCGGACGCTCGGCCACTTCCCCCAGTCCTACGAGGCGTCGACGATCGGCGGCTGGGTGGCGACGCGCTCGTCCGGGCAGCAGTCGCTCCGCTACGGCCGGATCGAGTCGCTGTTCGCCGGCGGCCACCTCGAGGCGCCCGCGGGAGGGCTCGCTCTCGCGCCCTTCCCCGCCTCGGCGGCCGGCCCGGACCTCCGCCAGCTCGTCCTCGGCTCGGAGGGCCGCCTCGGGATCGTCACCGAGGTGACGGTGCGGACGAGCCCGCGACCCGCGCATGAGGGTTTCCTCGCGGCGTTCCTGCCCGACTTCGCCCATGGCCTCGCAGTGGCGCGGGCCCTGGCCGACGAGCGCGCCCCCCTCTCGATGATCCGCGTGTCGACGGCCGAGGAGACCGCGACGCTCCTGGCGGCCGGCGGTCGGCGGCGCGGGCTGCGGGCATACCTGCGGTACCTCGGGCTGCGCGGCATCGGTTCGGAGCGGTGCATGCTCATCGCAGGCGTGACCGGGGACGATCGCACGGTCCGCGCGGCGACAGACGCCCTTCATCAGGCCGTGCGCGACCAGCGTGGTGTCATCGGGCCTGCCGGTTTCGGGCGCGCGTGGGCGGCCGACCGGTTCCGCTCGGCCTACCAGCGCAACGGGCTGTGGGACGCCGGCTACGCCGTCGACACCGTGGAGACCGCGTCGACGTGGGACCACGTCCCCGCGATCGTCGCAGGCGTCACGGGCGCGCTCCGGGACGGGCTCGCGGCGGACGGCGAGCGCGTCCACGCGTTCAGCCACGCGTCGCACGTCTACCCGAGCGGATCGAGCGTGTACACGACGTACCTCTTCCGGCTGGCCGACGACCCCGACGAGACGCTCCGACGCTGGAGAATCCTCAAGGCCGCCGCCTCCCGCGCGATCGTCGAGGGCGGAGGGACGATCAGCCATCAGCACGGCGTCGGGCGCGACCACGCCTCGTACCTGCCCGCGGAGATCGGCCCGCTCGGCATTGCCGTGCTTGCCGACGCCGCCCGCCGCTTCGACCCGGGCGGGCTGATGAACCGGGGCGCCCTGCTGGACGACGACGAGGTGGCTCGATGAGCAACGGATCGGCCGACCGGATCCTCGCGATCGACGTCGGCACGCAGAGCGTGCGCGCGCTGCTCTTCGACGCGCGGGGCGATCTCCTCCGCCGGGCCAAGGTCCCGATCGAGCCTTACGTGTCGCCCCAGCCCGGCTGGGCGGAGCAGGACCCAGAGCTGTACTGGACGTCGATCGGCGACGCGTGCCGGATGCTCTGGCGGGAACCCGGGCTGAGCGGGTCCTCGGTGGCCGGGGTGGCCCTCACGACCCAACGCGGGACGATCGTCTGCGTCGATGCCTCCGGCCGGCCGCTCCGGCCGGCGATCGTTTGGCTCGACCAGCGCCGGACGACCGGGCTCCCTCCTGTTAGAGGCATCACCGGCCTCGCGTTCCGGGCGCTCGGCGTCAGGGAGACCGTCGCGGCGTTCCAGGCGGACGCCGAGGTCAACTGGCTCCGCCGGCACGAGCCCGAGACGTGGCGGCAGACTGCCCGCTACCTTCTCCTGTCGGGCTTCCTCGCGCACCGCCTCACCGGCCGGTTCATCGACTCGACCG
>VBHW01000433.1:1037-2462 GCA_005881055.1 Chloroflexota bacterium | reverse complement strand
CGACCTTGTGCGCGACGAGGACGTCGAGGTCGGCGCCGAGCGCTTCTGCGACGGTCGCGGCGACGGGGACCCCACCGCGCGGGATCCCGAGGACCACCGGTCGGGGCCGGCTCTCGCTCGGAGGCGGCACGACCTCGGACAGCCGCCGTGCGAGAGCCTGGCCCGCGGCGGCTCGATCGGGGAATGGCAGTTCCAGCGTATCGCGAGCGTCGTCGGGTCGCGGTTCCACCGGTCGGCGCATGGCGTGCGCTCCCTCGATCCTCCCGTCGTGGGCAGTGTCGCACGCCGGGAACGCCGCCGCGACCATCGGACGCGGCGATTCCGGACCATCGGCCGCGGGCGTTTCGTGGGCATCGCCCGGTACCATCGGCGCGATGCTCGATCCCGACGCCTCGATCTCCGCGCCGCCCGCGCCCCCAACCCCGGCCCCGCCGGCCTGGCAATGGGAGCCTCCCGACGAGGCGGGGGGCCTCGGGGTCGGTGGCCTGATCGGCGGTGCGTTCCGGCTCTACGGTCGGGCCTTCAGCTCCCTGTTCGGCGTGGCGCTGGTCCAGATGGCGGTCCAGGTCGCCGTCTGGATCCCCTCCGTGATCATCCTGTCTCGGGCGATCGGACGCGTGGCGGACGTGTTCGAAGGCATTCCGTGGTCCTCCTTCGAGAACCAGCAGGACGCGACGGCGTTCCAGGTCCAGCTCCAGGAACAGATGCGGGCCGCCGTCACGCCGGATCCGACGCTCGCGGCGTGGAACGCGGTGACGAACGGCGTGGGCGTCCCGCTCCTGCTCCTGTTCCTGGCCGTGCTGACGTCGGTCGGGCTCTCGGCCCACGAAGGAGGATCGGATTCGCCTGTCGCGGCTCTGCGAGCGGTCGGCGCGCGGCTCATGAGCTTCCTGGTGCCGGGCGTGTTGCTCGGGCTCGGGGTGATCATCATCTCGCTGCCCTACGGGCTGACCCAGCCTGCCTTCAGTGGGACAGGTGGGACGCCCGAAGGCGCGAGGCTGGGCCTCCTCCTGTCGGCCGTGGCCATCCTCATCGCGGTCGTCGTCGTCTACTTCGTGATTCGCTGGTTCGTCGTGATTCCGGCGATGCTCGCCGAGGGCCTGGGAGTTCTTGCCGGTCTGCAACGCAGCACCGAGCTCACGCGCGGGATCCGGTTGCGGATCCTCGGGGCGCTGATCCTGCTGGCATTGGCGATCTTCGTCGTCGAGGTGGTCGTGATCGTCGCGGCCGTCATCGCGTGGATCGGCACCGGGTCGGTGGCAGTCGGTGTCGCGACCGGGGCCGTGCTGTTGCTCGCCGTCCTGGTGACGCTCACGCCGGTATATCCGGCTCTGACGGTCGTCGTGTACCGGGATCGCGCCCCCGCAGGAGACACGTCATCGGTGGCCGCCGAGGCCCAGGGGCCCCCGGCGGCGGAGGCCGTCT
>VBHW01000433.1:515-1032 GCA_005881055.1 Chloroflexota bacterium | reverse complement strand
ACGCGGACGTGATCCACACGACGATGAACGCGAACGCGGCGTAGCGGCCCAGCCATGGCGCCGCGTCGTACGCGAGCCGCGGCCGGAACCGGAGCAGCGCGAGCTTGATCGCGATCGCGACGAAGGCGGTCGACCCGAAGAAGCCGTGGATCGCGCCGCGCAGGACGTTCGTCTCGACGCCGACGTCCGTCAGGCAGAAGTAGGCGACGACCGCCGCGAGGACGAGCGCGATCCGGCCGGTATATCGATGCGTCCGCATGAGGACCTTCATCTTCAGGCCGGCTCGCGGGAGGTGGCCCATCGCGGTCTCCATCGACCAGAGCTGGGCCAGCGCGAGAAGCCCTACGACCGTCGAGCCGGCAGCCTTCAGCGGCGCCTTCTCGAACGAGTAGAAGCTCGGGGCGGTGATTGCGAGGAGCGTCAGGACGATGAGGGCGACGCTCCAGACCGAGAGGATCGCGGTCAGGACGAGGAAGATCTCCGTGTACCGGTCGGGCTTCCGCGTCCGTTTCTCGCG
>VBHW01000433.1:0-482 GCA_005881055.1 Chloroflexota bacterium | reverse complement strand
TCAGTCCCGCCCTATCGTCGGGCGTGATGGCGGCCGCGACAAGACCCGGACCCGCGGGATGCGCCTACTTCGTGTATGTCCCCTCCGGATCCAGCTCGACACGGACGATGCGCAGCTCCTCGGGCGTCGGCGCCCCGGTCGTGGGCAGCGGGGCGGCAACCTTCGGCTCCCAGGCCATCGTTGCCCGGACGCCGTCGAGCGTCACGCCTGGATGGAGCGAGTCGAGGCGCATCTCGCCGGCCTCGTCGAAGTGGTAGATGCCGAGATCGGTGACAACGACCGATGGCCCGCTTCCCAGCCAGCCCTGCTCGCGCCGGATGCGTGCCGCATGGGCGGCACCACCGAGGTTGCCGGGGCTGGTCCGGAAGTCGATCCGCTCGACGAAGCTCCGCCGGCTCTGGCGCATGATCACGAAGACCTGCCGCGCGTTGATCGCGATCTCGCAGGCGCCACCGGATCCCGGCAGGCGCGTCGTCGGCCGG
>VBHW01000432.1:1483-2994 GCA_005881055.1 Chloroflexota bacterium | reverse complement strand
AACCGGCGGCAAGGACGAGTCGGACTTCCTCCCGGAACAGGTCGTCGATCACCGCATACGAGGCGTCCCAAGGCACGGGGCAGGAGGCGAGGACCGTCTGCGGGTAGCGAGCCATCAGCGGGCGTCCACGGAGAGGCGCATGGGCACGGCGCTCAGTCGCTCACGCGGGTCGCGCGACGGTCGCCGAGCGCGCGGCGTCGGCCGGGATGCGGCCCGCCGTCTCGAGCATCGCGATCGCGATCTCGCCGGCCATCCGCTTGAGGTCCTCGCGCGCCTCGCGGGACGATGCCGCGATGTGCGGCGTCTGGATCACGTTCGGGAAACCCGCCAGTGGATCGAGACCGTTCGCCGGAGGCTCGGGGGAGCGGACGTCGAGGGCGGCGTAGGCCACGCGTCCGGACCGGAGCGCCTCGGCGAATGCAGCCTCGTCGACGATCGCACCCCGGGCGACGTTGACGACGATGGCTCCCGCCCGAACCTGCGCGAACTGCTCGCGGCCCAGCAGGCCGCGCGAAGACTCGGTGAGTGACGCGCAGATCACGATGGCGTCGGCCAGGCCGAGGACCTGGGGCAGGGGCAGCAGCTCCATCTCCGCGTCGGCATGGCCGTCGAGGTACGGGTCGTAGGCGACCGTTCGGAACCCGAACGCGCGCGCCTTGCGACCGACCTTCGTCCCGATCCGCCCGGCGCCGATGATCCCCAGGGTCTGTCCGCGCAGGCGCCGGATCGCGGAGTTCTCCGGCCTCCCCATGACGTCCCATTCGCCGGCGGCCGCGAGCGCTGTGAAGGTCGTGAGGCGACGCTCTGCGGCGAGCAGCAGCGTCAATGCGTGGTCCGACACCTCCTCGGTGCAGTAGTCAGGAACGTTGCTGACCGGGATGCCCGCGGCCCGTGCCGCAGCCGCATCGACCGCGTCCATGCCGATGCTGTAGCAGAGGATCCCCACGCAGCGCCGGAGCGTGGCGATCGACGCCGCGTCGAGGCGGCGGATGCCGGAGACGACAACGACGTCCGCGTCGCTGATCGCCGCACCAGCCGCGGCCTCGTCGGGAGGCAGCACGAGATCGACGCCATGATCCGCGAGCATGCGTCGCTCGACGTCGTAGGACCACTCGTCCGGCGGGATCGGATCGAAGACGACGACCCGGGGGGTCATCCGGCACCGCACAGATGCGGTGCCGGGAGACGGCGTGTCACACCCGTGACCCAGGACATGCTCGGCTGGGCCACCGCGTACATTGTCGACAATCTACGATGCGCTCGATCCGAGCGTCAAGGCGCGCGCGGCCCCAAAACGGAGGGCAGTCGGCGGCGAGCGGATCGATTCGGAGGCGACGTTGGAGCGCTCGAGCGGAGCCGCGGCACCCGTCACCATCGCCGACTCGGCGGACCTGCTCGCACCCGCGATCGCGCGGCTCGAGGCTGCCGGAGTCTCCGTGGCGATCGCCCCGGCCGGGAGCGACGCCGCCTCGGCGGCGAGGCTCGCCGCCGACAGCGAGGTGGCGATCATC
>VBHW01000432.1:0-1443 GCA_005881055.1 Chloroflexota bacterium | reverse complement strand
GGGATCGGGTACGACATCATCGATGTCGACGCGGCGTCCGCGCGGCGCATCTGGGTCGCCAACGTGCCCGACTACTGCGTCGACGAGGTGGCCGACCACACCCTGATGCTCCTGCTCGCGGCGGCCCGCCGCCTCCCGACGGTCGCGACCGCTTGGCGGACGGCAGGGCGCTGGGTCGTCACCGACCTGTTGCCCGAGATCCACAGGGTCCGCGGGCGGCGCCTGGGCGTGATCGGCCTCGGCCGGATCGGACGGGCGGTGGCAGTTCGGGCCAGGGCGCTCGGCCTCGACGTCGTCGGAAGCGATCCGCTCGTGCCAGACGACCTCGCGCGCGAGGCCGGCGTCCAGCTCGTCGACCTGGACGAGCTCGTGGCGACCAGCGACATCGTGACCCTCCACTGCCCGCTCACCCCCGGCACCCACCACCTCATCGACGATCGGCGGCTCGCGGCGTCCGCCAGAGGCCTGATCCTCATCAACGCAAGCCGGGGGGGCCTCGTCGACCTCGACGCGCTCGACGCGGCAATCGCATCCGGCCATGTCGCCGCGGCCGCGCTCGACGTGCTCGAGGGCGAGCCCGATCCCGCCCTGGACCACCCGCTGTTCGAGCGACCCGAGGTGCTCGTCACGCCCCACGTGGCCTGGTATTCGATCGAGGCGCGCCGGGACCTGGCCCTCCTTGCCGCGGACGAGGCGCTGCGGTTCCTGCGCGGGGAGCGGCCCCGCAACGTCGTCAATCCCGACGCTCGAGGTGCCCCATCCCCGGGCACCCTATCGGGCCACTGAGCACACCCGCGGTCCCGCGCGACAGCTGGGCGCCGCCTCTGGCCGGCGACCTCGAGGACTTGTACATTGTCGACAATCGTTCGTCGTCAGCCCGTGCACGGAGGTGCCGAGATGCAGGTCGCGGAACGGATCGAGACTGTCGGCCATTTCATCGACGGTGCGCAGGTCGAATCCGCCTCGGGCAAGACGTTTCCCGCCATCGATCCCTCGACGGGCGGCGAGATCACGCAGGTCGCGTTCGGCGAAGCCGAAGACGTCGATCGCGCCGCCAGGGCGGCCCGCAGGGCCTATGAGTCCGGCGCGTGGTCGAAGGCCGCGCCCGGCGAGCGGGCTCGTATCCTGCGGCGCCTCGCCGACCTGATCCGCGAGCACGCGGACGCCATCGGCCAGATCGGATCGCGTGACACGGGCAAGCCGCTGGCGCAGGCCACGGCCGAGGTCCAGCTGGGCGCAGACTTCCTCACCTACTTCGCCGGCCATGCTGAGCTGCCGAACGGGCGCACGCATCCGGCCGACGACGGCTACTTCGTCTATTCGATCCGCGAGCCGTACGGTGTCGTGGGGGCGATCTCGCCGTGGAACTATCCGTTCCTGCTCGCGTGCTGGAAGACCGCACCCGCTCTCGCGGTGGGCAACAGCGTCATCCTCAAGATGGCC
>VBHW01000092.1 GCA_005881055.1 Chloroflexota bacterium | reverse complement strand
GCCTGGGGCTCCCTGTCGTTCGTCGTGGTCGCCTCCCTGGTCGGGGTCCTCATCGACCGATTCGGCGACCGCTCGATGTTTGTCGCGTACGTGCCGCTCCTGGTTGGAACGGCGGTCGTCACCATGACGATCGCGCGGCGCGGCGAGATCCGCTCGGTCACGGTGGTGCGCGACGCGCGCGCGTTCCTGGCCGCTCCGCGCGTCGCCATCTTCCTCACGGGCTCGTTCCTCGTCTGGACCTCGCTGAACGGCACCAACTCCTTCTACTCCATCCAGGTGGTCGCGCTCGGCGGCGGCACGACGCTCGTCGGCCTGGCGTGGGCGATCGGCGCCCTGGTCGAAGTGCCGATCATGTTCTCGTTCCCGCGACTCGCCGCCCGCTTCGGCACGGAGCGCCTGCTCGTCCTCGGAGCCATCGCGATCGTCCTGCGGGCCGCCCTCGCCGCGCTCGCCCGGGATCCGGTCATGCTCGTGGCGATCGCCCCGATCGAGGGCCTGGCCTTCGCGTGCACGTACGTCGGCGGCGTGACATACCTCGGCTGGCGCGCCCCGGCCGGCCTCGCAAGCACGGCTCAGGGGCTGCTGGCGGCGACGACCGGGCTCGCCACGATCGCCGGATCGCGGTCGCCGGCGCGATCACGATCTCGGGGCTGTTCGCCGCCTGCGCGGCGGCCAGCCTCGTGGCGACGGCGGTGGTGGCGTTCGCCGTCCGGCCGGCACCTTCAGCGGCGCCCGGCGGCTGACGGCCGGCAATCCAGACAGATACGACCCGGGTTCGTACGCCATGAGGTCGTTGCGCGCCAGGGTGCGTGCGCTGTGCGACAGGCGGAGGGCCGCGTGCATGACCACGACATGCTGCCGGGACACATACGAGTCCGGATCGTCATTGGCGCGATGCGCCGGCCATCGACGACCACCGCTCGTATCCGCCCCAGAATGGCGCGACCGCCGCGGCAGGTACGAAGCTGGCTCGTATCTGACAGGGTTCTTCGGCTGAACGCCGCCACCCCACGAACGTCGGTCGTAAATGCGGCGCCGGGGGTCGCGCCCGACTCCCCTGGCCCCGCCGCCGCGTCAGGCCTCGGGAGCGACGGTCGCCGCGGCGAGGATCCGGTCGATGTCCAGGTGCTCGGCGACGAGCGCCTTGATCGTCTCGATCTTCTCGTGATCGCCGGCATGCGTCTTCACGAGCAGGTCGTGGACCTCGGATGCGACCGCGTACGTGTCCTCGGGCACGAGAGTCGCGAAGAGGTCGGCCGCGCGGATCGCGTCGACGACTGCCGGGCGGGGCCGATAGCCGCCGGTCAGGACGAGGCCGAGCGCCGCGCCGTCGTGGCCATCGGGCGGTGCCGGCCCGTTCGGGTCGCGGACCCCGCCGACCTCGGCCGGCGTCCCGCCGCGTGCCGGGCCGACGAGATGCGCCGTCGTGAGCGTCAGGATCACGTCCTCCCGGTCGCCGGGCACGATGACGAGCGTGCGCGGACCGACCCGCTCGAGCATGTGTCCCGGCTCCATCGCCCCGATCGCGACGCCGCCGATCACCTGGTCGAGGTCCGGGCCCCGATGCAGCGTCTCGCCCTGGACGCCCTCGAGGATCATCCCGAGCGTCGGGTTCGACAGGACCGGGCGGTACGGGAGGATGCCCACGAGGGGGACGCCCTGCCGCGCGAGTCCCCGTTCGAGCGTCCGGCCGATCCCCGGCTGGGCGTCCACCTGGACCTTGTTGACGATCGCCCCGGCGACCTCGACGCCATGCGCACGGAACAGCGACGCGTTGAGGACGATCTCGTCGATCGGCCGTCCGACGCCGCCCTCGGACACGATGATCGCCGGCGTCCCGAGCATCGCCGCCACGACCGCGTTCGACAGGCCCACGACCGCCCCGACGCCCGCGTGGCCGGTGCCCTCGACGAGCAGGACGTCCCGGTCCGCGAAGGTCGCGTGCGCGTCGCGGATGCGCGCGCCCAGGTCCTCGACGACCTCGCCCGCGATGTACGACTTCGTGAACCCGCGAGGGATGTGGACCGGGCTCATCGCCGCGAGCTGGTCGGGCAGGCCGAAGACCACCTTCATGAGGACGGCGTCCTCGTCGGCGGCGACCCCGTCCTGGATGACGGTCCGCTGGCCGACGGGCTTCATGAACCCCGGCGCCAGGCCCTCGCGGAAGAAGCCGTCGAGGAAGCCGAGCGCGGCCGTGGTCTTGCCGCGGTTCTGGCCGGTCGCGGCGAGGTAGACCTGCCTCATCGAGCTGGCACCCTCAACGATCTACCGGCACTCGCCCTCCGAGGACCGAGGCGACGCTCCTGCTAGCCATCGGTCCGAGGATTCCGAGGCGGAGCTCCGCGACGCCATCAGCCCGAGGGTTCAGCCGCGGCTGGCCGTCTTGCGCTCGACGAGCTGGACCGCGTCGCGAAGGCGACCCATCGTCTCGGCGTCGACGGCGTCGGGCTCGAGGTACGGGCCGAGCCGCTCCATGACGTCGGCGACGAGGCCGAGGAACACGCTCGCGTCGGCGACGAAGAACTGCGGCTCGTTGTTGTAGCGCACGAGCGTCAGGCGGCCCTGCAGCACGCGGCGTTCCTCGACATGGGCGACCTGCGTCGCGAAGTTGTGGCCCTGGATGCCGTCCGGGTTGTTGAGGAAGTTCAGGGCGTTGTCGATCGCGAGGCCGAATCGCGCACGCCAGGCGACCAGCCGCTCGTGGACCTCGGACGGGATCCGCACCTCGGCGACCTCGTCGAACACCTCGGGCGCGACGGTGAGCAGCCCGACGAGCGTCGTGCCGGCCCGCGAGCCGAGCATCACCTGGAGGCTGCGCTCGAGGGTGAAGACCTCGGAGTCGAACCGCGGGCTCGTGATGACGTCGGTCAGGAGGTCCTCGACGTTGTCGAGGACGCCCGGCTCGGCCACGGCGTTGGCGAGGTGGAGGATCTCCTCCTTGAACAGGAATTTCTCTTCGTGGTCGAGCATGGCGGCGATGGTAGCACCCGGCTCGGGCGCCTCCGAGGCCCGTCAGAACGGTGGCCGGTGGGGTCGTCGGGCGGGGGTCGGGCGCCAGGCTGTCGGCGACGAAAGGTCGCCCGCGGCGTCCGTCCGGCCCGAGCTCGATCTACGGGTAGAGGCCGCGCATCGACGTCGCGTCGGCGACCCGCTGGACCGCAAGGAGGTAGGCCGCCATGCGCATGTTGACCTCCTCCTGCCGCGCGATGCGGTACGTCTCGTCGAACGCCCGGACCATGATCTCCTTGAGCTTCGCGTTGACGATCGTCTCGCTCCAGTGGTCCCGGTTGAGGTCCTGGACCCACTCGAAGTAGCTGACGGTCACGCCGCCGGCGTTGCACAGGATGTCGGGGATCAGGAAGACGCCGCGCTCGTGGAGGATCTCGTCCGCGTCGGGCGTCGTCGGCCCGTTGGCCGCCTCGGCGATGACCCTGGCCTTGATCGAACCGGCGTTGCGGGCCGTGATCTGATTCTCGAGCGCCGCCGGGATGAGGATGTCGCAGTCGACTTCGAGGACATCGGCGTTCGTCACGTCGGTCGAGCCCGGGAAGCCCTGCACGGTGCCGTGCTCCTTCTTCCAGGCGATGACGCGGTCGACGTCGAGACCGGTCGGCCTGTGGATCCCGCCCGTCGAGTCGCTCACCGCCACCACGCTCGAGCCCTCGTCGCGGATGAGGCTCGCGGCGATCGATCCGGCATTGCCGAACCCCTGGACGGCGACCCGTGAGCGCCCCAGGTCGATCCCGAGGTGGTCCGCCGCCTCGACGATGCAGTAGACCGCACCCCGAGCGGTCGCCTCGGTGCGTCCCTCGGAGCCGCCGAGACTGATCGGCTTGCCGGTCACCACGCCCGGCACCGTGTAGCCCTGGTGCATCGAGTACGTGTCCATCATCCACGCCATGACCTGGGCGTTCGTGTTCACGTCCGGCGCGGGGATGTCGCGCTCGGGCCCGATGAGCACCTCGATCTCGGTCGTGAAGCGGCGGGTGAGCGCCTCGAGCTCCTTGAGCGAGAGCTTCTTGGGATCGACGATGACGCCGCCCTTGCCGCCGCCGTACGGAATGGCGACGACGGCGCACTTCCATGTCATCCACATCGCGAGGGCCTTGACCTCGTCGAGGGTGACGTCCTGGTGGTAGCGGATGCCGCCCTTCGCCGGGCCGCGGCCGACGTTGTGCTGGACGCGGTAGCCCGTGAAGACCTGGACGCTGCCATCGTCCATCTTGACCGGGAAGTGGACCGTGAGCTCCCGGCGCGGCTCGCGCAGGACGCGTCGAAGCCCGGGGTCCAGGCTCAGCCGACCGGCGGCGAGGTCGAACTGCTGTTGCGCGACCTGCCAGGGATTGATCGACGCAGCCGTCTGCTCGGTGGTCATGGACAGGCGTCCTCCGTTCCGGCGGCCCGATCCAGGGCGTCCGGTGCTGAGTCTTCTCCCGGAAGACCCCACGGTTCGCGGCGCCGGGCCCGTCCGGCGGTGGTCGGGCGCGCCGCGCGACGAGTTCGGGCCGAGTATAGCCCGCGGTCCTGGCCCCACATACGGGCCGATCGGGCTACTCAAGGCGCCGGCCGGGTGGTTGGACGGCTTGGGGAAGGTGTTGCGCCAGGAACACCAAACCGGCTCCGCGAACCGGGTGACGGCACGCAGGCCTGCCTATCCGTGCTCGTCCGAACGTGGCGCAGGGCTCCATCGTCATCGTTGATGCCCCGCGGGGCATCAGACCGGCTCGTTGGAGCCATTTTGTTGTGCCAGGCACAACGAGCCGCGTCGGCCCAAGGCCAACGTCCGAGCCGATCAGGCCTCGTAGAGGACGACCGCGCCGATCCCGCCCGGCCCCAGGTGCGGGCCCACCGACGGCCCGACCGGGTAGACGTCGGCGTGCGCCTTGTCGACCGAGCCCTCGAGGCGACCGAGGAGCTCGTTGCGGAACTCCTCGACGCCCTCGGACATCGTGTGGAGGATGACGAGGCGTTCGACGGGGCGCTCCGTCAGGAGCTCGATCGCGCGTTGGCGCGCCTTCGACCTCGTCCGCACGCGATCGACGCTCTCGACCGCCCCGTCCTTGATCGTGATGATGGGCTTCATCGACAGGAGCGAGCCGACCGCCGCCTGCGCCCCGCTGATCCGGCCGCCACGCTTCAGGTACTCGAGCGTGTCGAGCGCGAAGAAGACATTCAGGTCGGCTTTGCGCCTGTTCAGCGTCTCCACGATCGACGTCGCCGATGCGCCGCGCGCCGCCATCTCGGCGCCCACCTGCGCGAGGAGCCCCTCGCCCATCGACGCCGATCCCGAATCGACGACGTGGATCTCGCGGTCCGGGAGCGCGTCGCGGGCGATCGTCGCCGCCTTGATCGTCCCCGAGAGCGTCCCCGCGACGTCGACGCATACGATGGCCTCGGCGCCATCGGACAGGCATCGCTCGAAGACCGCCTGGAAGTCCCCCGCGCTCGCCGCGGCCGTCTTCGGGAACGGGGCATCCGGGGCGGTCATGCGACGCCAGAACTCCTCGGTCGACAGGTCGAGCCCGGCCTTGTAATGGTCGTCCCCGAAGCTGACCTCGAGGGCGACGACGGTGATGCCGGCCTCCTTCGCGGCTTCGGGCGTCAGGTCCGCGGCGGAGTCGGTCACGATGGCGACGCGGCTCACGATTCCCTCCCTCGATCGAGTCCGCCCCCAGCCGGACGATGATACGAGCCGGCAGGGGCCGCCGAGCGGCCTGGCTGGCGTTCGGCGGAGGCCCGGCCGGCGTTCCCGGAGGCCCGGCTGGCCCGATCCGGGCTCAGTCGCCCGAAGGTGCCGGGAACGCTCCGTGGCCTGGCACGACGTCCGGCGACGGTGACAGCTGGTGCTCGAACGCCCGAAGCCGGTTGAGCGGGACGAGCGCGAGAAGGAGCAGGACGAGCGTCGCGACGAGAAGCCCGTCGATCCCGCGGACCTCCGCCGCAGCTCCGCCGATGAGGCTCCCCGTGATCTGGCCGAGCGCGAGGAAGACCGAGTAGACGCCCATGATCGCGCCCCGGTCGTTGGGGAACGACTCCGAGACGTCGGCGAGCAATCCAAGAGCGGCAGGCGTAGCCCCGGCGAGCACGAACAGGCCGGCGGCAGCGACCGCCGCCTCGAGGCCCCGGATCGCGAACGGCAGGCCTGCGCTGTGGTTGACGAGCGTCGCCGCGACGATCATCAGCGCGCCCCCGCAGATCCCCACGAAGATGATCGACGTCCGCCGATAGCGCTTGAAGCGCTCGCCCCAGAACGCGAGGCCGCCGAAGAACACGACGAGGGCGATCGTCAGCCCCACGCTCACCTGAATCGGGTCGGCGAGGCCCATGAGGTACTGGTCGCTGAATTCGGCCGGTGGGTCCTTGACGATCTGGAAGATCGACTGGCTCGTCCACAGGCCGAGCGCCGCGTTGATCGCGATCCACGTCGGGGCGAGGATCCAGACGCTCGAGCTGCGGAGGATCTCGATGTAGCGCCGGACGCCCGGATGCGACGCCCGCGTCGCGGCGCGCTCGCCCTCGGCTTCGGTGACCCCGTAGCGGTAGATCGCGAGCGACACGAGGTAGACGAGCGCGTTGAGGAGGAACCCGCCGCGTCCGAGCGTGGCGTAGATCGGCCCCGCGGCGACGAAGCCAGCTCCGAGCCCGGCCAGGGTCGCGCCCTCGAACCGTGCCGCCGCACGCCCGCGGAGGAGCTCGTCACCAGCGGTCGCCATCGCGATGAAGCCGAGGATCGACGGGACGGACGCGGCCGTCGACGCGCCCTCGAGGAGCCGCGTGAGCCCGATCACCGGCAGGTTCGTCGTGAGCGACGTGAGGACGACCGCGATCGCCCCGAACAGTGGACCGACCTGCATGATCCTGTGGTGTCCGAGTCGATCGGACAGGAGGCCGAAGG
>VBHW01000095.1:311-6981 GCA_005881055.1 Chloroflexota bacterium | reverse complement strand
CTCCGGGCGAACGGGATGTCGCTCTCTGGCGGCCAGCAGCAGCGGCTGTGCATCGCGCGCGCCCTTGCCGTCGACCCGGAGGTGCTCCTCATGGACGAGCCGGCCTCCGCGCTCGACCCGATCGCGACCCTCCGGATCGAGGAGCTCATCTCGGAGCTCCGGGCGGCCTACACCATCGTCATCGTCACGCACAACATGCAGCAGGCATCGCGCGTGAGCGACC
Organism: Chloroflexota bacterium; assembly: GCA_005881055.1. Taxonomy (GTDB): domain Bacteria; phylum Chloroflexota; class Limnocylindria; order Limnocylindrales; family CSP1-4; genus C-114. The sequence goes on along the minus strand of VBHW01000095.1, from coordinate 6,758 downwards.
AGACTGCCTTCTTCACGATGGGCGAGGACCGGGCCGGCTACCTCGTCGAGATGGGCGACACGATCGAGATCTTCACGAACCCCAGGCAGCAGCTGACCGAGGACTACGTGTCCGGCCGGTTCGGCTGAACAGGGAGCCAGCGATGACCGACCAGGACAGCCGTTCGGCGAATCCGGTGGCCGACCAGATCGACCAGATCCTCGAGGGTGCGATCGCCCGGGACGCCGCCTTCCATCGCCAGCCGCGCCGCGAGCTGCTCGACCGGGAGATGCAGGAGATCAAGGACAACGTCCTGCGAATGGGCAGCCTCGTCGAGGACGCGATCTCCGCGTCCATCGCCGCGCTCCTCGCGCACGACTCCGACGCCGCGACCGAGGTCATCCGGGGCGACGCGCTCATCAACGAGATGCAGCGGAAGATCTCGTCGATGATCACCGCGACGATCGCGACGCAGTCGCCTGTCGCGCGCGACCTGCGCTTCCTCCTCGCCCTCGACCACGTCACGTATGAGCTCGAGCGCATGGGGGACCACGCCTCGAGCGTGGCGAAGCAGGTCCGCAAGCTCGCGCCCGAGCCGCCCCTCAAGGAGTACGTCGACCTGCCCGAGATCGGCACGATCGCCGCACGGCTCGTGCACGGGATCCTGCGTGCGCTCGTCGACGTCGACCAGACCGCGGCGCGGGCGGTGGCCGTCGAGGACGACGAGATCGACGCCCGGTACCACCGGACGTTCGACGAGGTCCTCGAGCTCATGCGCGCCGACCCGGGCAACGTCGAGCGCGGGACGCGGATCCTCTTCGCGGCGCACTACCTCGAACGGATCGGCGACCGCGTGACGAACATCGCGGAGGACGTCGTGTTCCTCGCGACCGGCGACATCGAGGACCTCAACCCATAGGGACGTCAACGATGGGAGCTGCCATGCCGTCGGAACCTGCCGTGCCAAACCCGATCCGCGTCCTCTTCGTCTGCACCGGCAACTCCGCGCGCAGCATCATGGCCGAGACGCTCCTCAGGCAGCGCGGGGGGCCGGCGTTCGAGGCCCACAGCGCAGGTACCGACCCGCGGGGCATCAACCCGCTCACGCTGAGGGTCCTTGCCGAAGCGGGCCTGCCGGCCGAGGGGCTTCGATCGAAGTTCGTGGCGGAGTTCCTCAACGAGCCGTGGGACTACGTCGTCACGGTCTGCGACCGGGCGCGCAATGCCTGCCCGGTCTTCCCTGGCAGCCACGCGTCCCTCCATTGGGGCTACGAGGACCCGGCGGAGGCCGTGGGGACGAAGGCGGAGCGACTCGCCGTCTTCCGGCGTGTCCTCACCCAGATCAGCGAGCGGATCGGGCTGTTCGTTCCAGTCGCCCAGCGAGCGGCTGCCGAACGGATGGCGGCTGGCCACGCGGCGGCGGGCTCCTGACGCGGTGACGCGCTCATTCCGTCCGTGAAGCGCACGCTCCTCGTCGTCGAGGACGAGCCCACCCTTCGGGAGACGCTTGCGGACAATCTGCGGCGCGAAGGGTTCCGCGTCGTGACGGCGGCCGATGGCAGCGAGGCCCTCGCCCGGTTCCGGGAGGAGCGACCCACCCTCGTCGTGCTCGATCTCATGTTGCCCGGGATCTCCGGGATCGAGGTCTGCCGGATCATCCGGCGCGAATCGGACCTCCCGATCCTCATGCTCACGGCGAAGAGCGGCGAGGTCGACAAGATCGTCGGGCTCGAGGTGGGCGCCGACGACTACGTCACGAAGCCGTTCAGCCTGGGGGAGCTGCTTGCCCGCATCCGTGCCCTCCTCCGGCGGAGCACCGCGCGGTTGGAGGCCGAGGCCGGCTCCACGGTCGATCTCGGCGAGGTCACCGTGGACGTCGCCGGCCACCGGCTCTTGCGCGACGGGACAGCCATGCCGGTCAAGCCCAAGGCGTTCGAGCTCCTGGCCTTCCTCATCCGCAATCCGGGCCAGGTGTTCACGCGGGACCAGCTCCTCGAGCGCGTCTGGGGCTACGACTACGCCGGCGAGACGCGGACGGTCGACGTCCACGTGCACGCGCTGCGCTCGCTCATCGAGGACGACCCGGGGGCGCCGCGCTTCATCCAGACGATCCGCGGGGTCGGCTACGTCCTCCGTCGCCCGTCGGGCTGAACGCGCCCGGGCCTGAGGGCTGGAGCCGGCTGGAGAGCTGGAGTCGGTCTCGCAGCAGGCGCCGCGGGCGGAAGGTCGCCACGTTGGCAACTCCGCGGCGCGATCCGTCTGGGTTGTCTCTGCCGGAGTCACTCGACGGGTCGTCGTGCGCGGCCGACTCCGCGATGGACGCTAGATCAGGGGAACGCCGCCGGGCACAACGGCGCGCTCCGCCGCGTCGCAGCCACCTTGCAGTCCGGGTTGCCGACGGCGCCTGAGCCGCCCAGGCCGCGGGCACCACCCGCGGGCGCCGGCGCAGGACGTCAGGCGGGGCCGAGCCCTCGCCAGGTGTCGAGCGCCCAGTTCCAGTCGGCCGGGTTCTCGAAGACGATGCGGATCGCGGCGCCGCTGCCGACGACCGCCGAGTAGCCCTCGAGGACGGCGACCTCGATCCCGGAGCTCGTGTCCGTGGTCAGGCGCGCGGCCCCGACGACGGGCCCCTGGCGGTGCTGGAGCGCGCCGCCGCCGAGCCCGCCGGCAACCTGCGCGAGGAATTCCTCGGGCGCCATCGGGCCGAAGTCCGTGCCGGTCGTCGTGGCTGCCAGCGTGATGCCGCGTCCGCCTTCGCCGCCCCACCATTCGTCGGCGGAGCGCCGTTCCGCGAACGAGCCGGGAACCGCGACCGACCAGCCTTCATGGACGATCGTGACCGGGCGCCGGCGGTACCCGATCGGGGGCCGATCGTCCGCCTCCGCGGCGCGCGAGGCCACGAGATCCGCGAGCGGCTCGTCCCCGCCGCGCAGTCGCAGGAGCTCCGCCCATTCGCGCCATGGGAACGGCAGCGCGGGGTCGAAGCTGTGGGCGCGCCGCAGGCAGCTGCGCACCTCGTCCATCAGCTCAGCCTCCTCGACCGTGCCCGGTGGCCGCCACCTGACGTCGCGCCACATGAGGCAGAGCGCTCGGTTGAGGAGGTAGCGCGCATCGGTCGCGTCGGCCCACCAGGGCCAGACATCGAGCGCCATCGCGGGCTGGGCGACCGCCTGCTCGAGCCACGTGTCGTCGCGCGGTCCCAGGTTCGTCGCGACCGCCCCCTGGACGTCGTACAGCGTTCCGCTCGGCAGGCCGACATGGACCGTGTCTCCGCCACGGGCGCGCGAGGCGCGCGCCTCGAGGAGGACGGGCCTCAGCCACGCCAGCATCTCCGCCTCGACGCCGGGCCGGTCATCCGGTTCGTAGATCTCCGTGAGCTCCTGTCCCTCGGACGCCGCGTCGTACTGCGACCAGGTGACCTCGAGGTCGGTCCCGAGGCGCGGAACGAGGTGGCCGAGGAACGTGTGGTACCCGGGACCCGCCGGCGCCGTCACGGCCGTCAGGGTGACGCGGTCGTCCGTGGTGGCGACGATCTCGACCTCGGGCGCCGCGGGGTGGAGGCCGACGAACACAGCCGGTCGCTCGTCGATGTCCACACCGAGGCGTGTCCGCCGGAGGACCTCACCGGCCTCGGCGGTGAACCATCGATCGATCTCGAGCAGGAGCTCCTCGACGGTCGGCGGCTTGCGGAGGAGGCCGCGACCGGCCGGCTGGCCGACGACGGAGACGCCCGGAAGGGGACGCGGCGCGGACTCGAGCAGCGCCCCGGATTCGAGGAGCGCGCGGTGGCGCCGGAGGCCCGTCGTGCCGAGCGCAGCGGGCGCAACGCGTCGCTCGGCCGTGGCCTCGGAACGAGCGTCGCCGCGCTTGAGCGAGCGCCGGCCGGGGAGGGCGAGACGGGGGGCGGTCACGCACGCGATCGTATCCACCGAGCCGCTCGCGGCGCATGACCCGATCGGCTGTTCGTCGGACCGCTATTGGTCCCTATCTCCGTCGTCGTCCCGATCGACGCGGCGAATCGGATCGGCCTGCGGTGCCCGCACCCGGCCTACGTGTCTCCCATTCGGCCTACAGGGCCCGCATGCGGTTGTTCTTCGGGTTGTGCTCGACCTCGGCGAGCCCGAGGGCCTCGAGGAGCGGCGGCATGTACATCCCGAAGCGTCCGCGCAGGCCTTTCTTCAGGCCGTACCACCCGCCGACCGGGTTGTCCGCCGAGCGGCCCCAGGCCTCCACCGTTCCCTCGGCCGCGGGCTTCTGCTCGTCGGCGCTCCCGAGGAGCATCCAGTCCCCGTGCGCCTTGAGCATCGCATGGAGGTCCTCGATCGCGCGCAGGTGGTAGCGCAGCTGCGTCGACCCGACCTGGCAGACGATCGCCGGCGGGTCTGCCGCTTCATCGCGGTACATCTGGTACTCGGACGTGCCGCTGGGAGTCTTCAGGTCCCAGGGATGCTCCTTCGTCCCCAGGCCCTGTGTCGTGGTCGCCATCGATCCCTCCTCCTGATCATGAGTCGCCTGGCAGGTCAGTCCAGCGCGAGATCAGGGCGTCTCCTCGCCGCCCTCGACGCTGGCGGGACTGGCGCCTTCTGCGCCGCCGGCGCCGCCGTCGCCCCAGTCCGGCTCCATGAGGCCCCACCCGTGGGCCTTGTCGTACGCCTCGATGTCCGCCTGATCCTGGTCGACACGCTCGCCCGCCTTCGTGGCGATCGTCCTCGCGTTCTCCGTGTTGTGATCCAGCTGCTCGTCGCGGTCCTTCTGGTCGTCGGCGCGGATGCGTGCGGCCTCATCGCCGGCTTCCGCGAGATTCGTGTAGGCCTCCTGGTAGCGGAGGTCCTTCCGCAGCTGGTCGGACATGATGTCGCGGGTTTCGCGGTACTCCTCGTCGTCCATCGATCTCACCCACTGGGCGGCCTGCGACGAGGCCGGCGTCGCGTGAGCCTACCACCGGGCCGTTCGCCGCCCCGTCTCGCGCCCGCCCGGTGCACCGGCGCCCCACGATTGCGTTAGTTGAAGCTTGACTTTCGCTCTGACTTCACTATTGTGTAAGTCAGGTTTCAATATATCGCACGAACGAGACGGTCAGGGATGCCCCTTCCTGAAGAGCACAGATGGATCGATCACCTTTCGCCAGACGATCTTGCGTTCCTCAGGCGCTTCCTCCTGGCCTCGGGGACGCTGAAGCAGCTCGCGCAGGAGTACGGCGTGTCGTACCCGACGATCCGGCTGCGGCTCGATCGCCTCATAGACCGCGTTCGCCTCTTCGAGGAGCACGAGCAGGCGGGGCCGTTCGAGCTCCGGCTGCGGCTGCTCTACGCGGACGGGGCGCTCGACGACGAGACGTTCCGATCGCTGCTCGCCGCCTACCGCGACGAGGCAGCGGCGAAGGGAGGTCCTGGTGATGACCGGGCACAGGCCGCGGGCTGAGGCCCGCCGGACGCTCGGCGCGATCGCGCTCGCGGTCGGACTCCTCGGGGCGATGGCCGGCTCGGCTGCCGGGCAGGAACCCGTCATGGAGATCGACTGGGCGAAGGTCGCCCCGGCCTCCGGCCACGTCGTCGACGATGCCGCGGAGGTCACTGCCGGCGCCGCCGGAGGCACGTTCACGCTCGTCTCCGTGCAGGCGCCCAGCCTCGGCACGGTCGGCTACGTCGTGCGCGGCCAGGTGCGCCACCACGACGTCGCGGGCATGGCCTATCTGGAGATGTGGAGCGTGTTCGCGGACGGCAGCCGCTACTTCTCGCGGACGCTCGCCCAGACCGGACCGCAGGCGGCACTGACCGGCACGTCCGACTGGCGAGCCTTCGAGCTGCCGTTCTACCTCAACGGGTCGGCGTCCCCGGCACGGCTCGAGATCAACGTCGTCATGCCCGGACCCGGCACCGTGGACGTCGGCCGCCTGACGCTGGTGCGGCTCGACGGCTTCACGGGCGGGCTCCGCCCGGATCAGATCGTCGGCATCCTCGGCGCCGTGGTCGGATCGACGATCGGGATCCTCGGCGGACTCATCGGCTGGCTTGTCGCGCGCCGACGCGCACGAACGTTCGTGATCGGCGCGATGACCGTGATCTCGGCACTCGGCGTGGTCCTCATCGGCGGCGGCATCGTGGCGGCGATCGCCGGGCAGCCCTGGGGGGTCGTCGCGCTCCTCGTCATCCCCGGAGCGGTGATGGCGACGGTCTTCCGAGCGAGCCTGCCTGCAGCACGGCGCGCGTATGCCGAGGCCGAGCTCCGCCGCATGCGGGCCATGGACACGCCCTGACGCGCTCCTGACGCGATCCTGGGCGCGGTCCGCCGGCGGGCGGGTGCCTCTCGAACGCGAGGATTCGGCCGCTCGGCGTTGGTCGGATGTGATGCCGGATGGCGCATGCTCGCCGCTCGGTGGCGGCGGCCCCACGCCAGGCGCTCGCCCATGGGGCGAGGTCGGTCGCCGGCGGTCGCTGCCCTGTGGCGGGAGGCCGACATGATGAAGAT
>VBHW01000095.1:0-290 GCA_005881055.1 Chloroflexota bacterium | reverse complement strand
TCGGCTCCGGGAACAGATCGCCGATGCCGCGACGATCATCTGGGTCTGGTTCTGGGGTTCGGTCATCATCCAGCTCTACCAGTTCCTCGCCGGCTTCGCCGAGGCGGGCCGGACCGTGCACGATGGCGGCGTCTCGATGACGCAGCATGGGATCGAGCTGGGAGACTCCCTCCGTGGGCTGCCGCTCGCGGGCAACGAGCTCTCGGAGGCCGCACGCGGGGCCTTCGCAGCCGCCGGGAACCCGCTGGCCGACTTCGGCACGAGCCTCGCCGACTTCATCGTCGTGATCG
>VBHW01000094.1 GCA_005881055.1 Chloroflexota bacterium | reverse complement strand
TACCTCAACGCCAAGGTCTCGGGCGCAACCTCGGTGAGCTGGATCGTGCTGGGATAGGGGCGCGCCCATCGGGATTTCTGTCGGCGAGCAACCCCCGTGCTGCTAGACGCGGCGCGGCGTCAGTAGCCGGGGCGTTGGTAGCCGATTCACCCTAACGGCAAGGGGGCGCAGGCGGCCTGTTGGCACGACCGCGACCGGTCGGGCCACCTACCAGCACCCCGGTTGCTGAGAGACAGAAATTGCGCGGACGCGGCCCGGGCCCGAGCGCGACATGCGCCGGCGCGACCCGGACCCGAGCGCTCGCGACCTATTCGGCCTCGGGGTGCGCGCGCAATAGCGCCGCCGCCTCGTTCCCGTCTACGGTTGGTCGTCCCGGAACCGACCCGGAACCAGTGGAGCTTCGGCCGGGTAGAAGAGGTGTGGTCGGCCCATCGACGTGAGGTCCATGACCAGGGCGGCGCGCTGGCTCCTGCCGGGGCTCGTGCTCGTGCTGCTCGCGCCACGACCTGTGGCAGCCGACGCGCGCCGAATCATCCGCGTCCCGCAGGACGCCGCGACCGTCCAGGCGGCTGTCACTGCCAGTGCGCCCGGGGACCTCATCCTGCTCGACCGTGGCACCTACCCCGGCGGGGTCGAGGTGCCGAAGGACAAGGGCCACATCACGATCCGCGGCGTCGACCGCGCCGCGGTCGTCTTCGACGGTCGCGGCGTGACAGTCGACGCGATCGAGGTCCTCGCCGACGGCGTCGCGCTCGAGAACATGACCGCCCACGACTTCAGCGGCAACGGCTTCTACTGGGAGCGCGTCGACGGCTTCACGGGCCGCTACCTGACGGTCTGGAACGTCCGGACCTACGGCATCTATGCGATCGAGAGTCGCCACGGGCTGTTCGAGGACAGCCTCGTGTCGGGCGCAGCCGATGCCGGGTTCTACATCGGCGAGTGCCAGCCGTGCGATACCACGATGCGCCGGCTCATCGGACGGTACTCGGCAATCGGCTACTCGGGGACGAACGCGGGCGGCGGGCTCGAGCTCCGCGACTCGACCTGGGAGCGCGACGGCACCGCGATCATGCCCAACTCGTACGAAGGGCAGGAGGCCCCGCCACCGCAGCGGTCGATGGTCATCGCCGGGAACATCATCCGGGACAGCGGTCGGGTGCCTGTCCCGGGCGAGTCGCCGCTCGCCGGGTTCGTGGGCGTCGGCATCGCGATCGCGGGCGGGTACGAGGACACCGTCGAGGGCAACCGTATCGAGGGATCGGCCAACTACGGGATCGCGATCTTCCCGACGCTCCAGCCGGGCGGTTCGCGCTGGGCCCCGCGCGAGAACGTCGTCCGGAACAACGTCGTATCTCGCGGCCTCCCAGGGCCTCGACGTCGGCAACTGCTTCGCCGGCAACGGGTTCGCGACGAGTCGCCCGCTCGACATCGAGACCGCGCTGGGCTGCGGTCGCCCGCCGCCCGCCACCGGCACGACCGAAGGGGATGGCTCCGTCGGCGCGGACCTCGCGGTTCCGCCAGGCGTGGCTCGCGATCGGCTCGGCGATCGACCGAGCTACCGCGACATGCCGATGCCTGAGGCCCAGCCGACGATGCCGCAGGGGCAGGTCGAGGCGCTGCCGAGCGTGTCGGCCTCAGGTGCCACGGCGTCGTCCGGGCCTCCGTCGAGCGTTCCCGCGCTGAGCAGTCCGCCGCCGAGCGCTCCCGCGCCGAGCGTTCCTGCGCCGGCCGTGCCACTGTTCCTGCTGGCTGGCGTCGGCGTGGTCGCGGGAGTCCTGATCGCGGCGACGTGGAGACGACGACCCCGTCGATAACGGCGGCGGCCGAAGGAGGATGGCCATGGCGAAGGCGATGGTGAGCTGGGCGGAGTTCGCTGCCGCGGCCCCCGACATGGCAGCGCAGGGACGCCGGCTCATCCACCCCCGTGATCACGGCGAGGCGTTCCTCGCGACCGTGCGCGGCGAGGGCGCCCTGCGGATCCATCCCATCAGCGTCGGCATCGTTGACGACGGACTATTCGCCTTCATCATCAAGAAGAGCGCGAAGCATGCGGACCTCATGACCGACGGCCGGTACGCGCTCCACTCGCACGTCGACCCGGCCGCTCCGAGCGAGTTCTCGGTCCGCGGCCGCGCGGAGCTGGCGAGCCGCGAGACTCGGGACGCGGTCGCGCCCGGCTGGTCCTTCGACGTGGACGACGACTACGACCTCTTCGAGTTCGGGGTCGAGCACGCGGTCCTGGGCGTGCGTGACGACCCGGACGAATGGCCGCCGCGTTACACGTCATGGGCGTCCGGGCGGCGGGGCTAGGCGGTCGGGACTCCGAACCTGGCTGCGTCGACCTCATCGGGGATCGGGGCGCGCCGACCGAGGATCGCATCGGCGACGAGACGCGCTCCCGCCGGCCCGACCGAGATGCCCCACGGCCCATGGCCGAACGCCGCGTACAGGCCGGCGATGTCCGGTACCGGTCCCAGAAGCGGCCGGCCGTCGGCCGATTGCGGGCGGGCGCAGGCGCGGACCGATCGGATCGGGGCAGCGGCGAGTTGAGGCACGAAGCGGGCGCCTCGTTCCCTGAGGACAGGTGCGAGCGCGGGCGGATCCGGCTCCGAGGGCAGGAAAGTCGAGCCGAGCGACGTCGAGCCCTCGGCCGTGATGAGGCTGAACATCGACGGCACCTCCGACGGGTGCTGCGATGGCGTCTCCGCGACGCCGGCGGTGGCGACGGTCTCGACGCCGGTCTGCTCGATCACGGCGCGCGGCGGGCGGGCGAGCTCCACCTCGACGTTGACGCCCCAGACCGGCCGGACGGGTCGCCACCGGCCTGACGGGTCGACGACGTCCGGGCTCCACGGTCCGGCCGCCACGACGACCGCGCCCGCGTCGAGAGGTCGTCCGTCGACGATGAGCCCGACGACGGCGTCGCCGCGTCGTTGGAGGGAGGCCGCGGCACCGACGAGGATCCGGGCCCCGAGCGCCTCGGCTCGGCGGGCGATCGCGCGAGTGGCGGCGGCCGGCGGGACCGGGTAGCCCGTGTCGAGCCGGCACGCGCTCAGTCCCGCCGCGAGGGCGGGCTCGATCGCCTGCAGCTCGCCGCCGGTCAGCACCGTGGGGTGTAGCTGCGGATGCAGGAGGCCGATGTCGCGGGCGAGCTCCTCGACTGGTGCGGTTTGAGCGGCAACGAGCAGGAGGCCGGCGGGCTCGGCGGGAAGCGTGAACCCGAGACCCTCGTCCGTCAGGCGCCGATAGATCCGGAGCGTCTCCACATGCATCGCGACGAGGACCGGATCGAAGGGATGCTGGACCGCACCTGAGTTCCGCCCGGACGCGCCTGCCCCAACGGCCGTTCGCTCGACGAGTACGACCGAGGCACCCGCCTCGGCGAGGAACATCGCCGCGCTCGCACCAACGATTCCGCCTCCGACGATCGCGACGTCCGGCCGCCCGGGCGCCTCGAGCGACATCAGGAGGGATCCGTCGATCGCCGCGCGAGATCGGCGGATCGGGGCCTACTCCTCGTACGGATCGCTCGTGTCGATCTTTGATTGCCAGTCGGGGCCAGCGTACATGTCGGGCGCCATTGCCAACTGGTCCTCCGGATCCGTGTCGGACACGCCGGACGGCGTGTAGGTCGAGACCGAGCCGTCCGGACGCCACAAGACCTCCGAGTCGTCGTTGTGCGTCTCGAGCCCGGTCGGCCCGAGGGTCGGCTGGGACCATCCGGAGGTGTCGGTGGGGTTCTCGTCAACCGGGAACTCGTCGTCGCCCATGTTCTGCACCTCGCTGCCGTGATCGCACGCCCCATGAACGATACGGCGAGAGCCTCGTCCGTCAATGCCGCTCCGACGTTGGAGCGCGCGTCGCGCGCCACGTGGCACGATTCCCACCATGTCTGCAGAGTCGTCGGGGATGAGGGCTCGCTACGATCGCGCCGCTCGGCGCTACGGGACATGGTGGTCGCCGGTCCTCGAGCCGACCGCGCGGCGCGTGCTCGAGCGAGTGGATCCGAAGGCGGTCGCCGGTGCCCCGGCGATCCTCGACGTCGGAACCGGCACGGGCACCCTCGCGTTCGCGGCTCTGCGACGGTGGCCGGGAGCCACGATCACGGGGATCGATGCGTCCGGGGGCATGCTTCGCGAGGCACGCGGGCGGGCCGAGCGCCTCCCGGCGGCGGATCGCTCGCACATTACCTTCCAGGTGGCGGAGGCCGACCGCCTGCCCTTCCCGGACCGATCGTTCGACGTCGCGGTCTCGTCGTTCGTGCTCCAGCTCGTGCCGGACCGGTCGGCGGCCCTGCGCGAGGTCGCGCGCGTCCTGCGGCCGGGCGGCATGCTCGCGTTCGTGACCTGGATGACCAGCCGCCAGTCGTTCCCGCCCGACGAGGCGTTCTTCGACGTCGTCGACGAGCTCGAGCTGCCCGACGATGACCGGGAGGAGGACCGCAGCGGCGACTTTGCCTCCGCCCGCGAGGCCAACCGCGAGCTACGGGACGCCGGATACCGGTCGATCGACGCCCGGCGGGACTGGCTCGACCATGCCTGGGACCCGGCGCAATACGCGGACTTCCTCGAGCAATACGGGGAGTACGAGCTCTTCCGTTCCCTGCCCCGTCGCCTGCGGCTCGAGCTCAGCGAGCGGACGCGAGAGCGCCTGGGCGAGCTGCCGGCGGAGGCGTTCCGATGGCGCGCCCCTGTCGTCATGGTGACGGCCCGGAGACCTGCGTAGAACGGGCTCAAGCCTACCTGCCGACCGCGGCGACCTCCCGATGGCGGCGCTAGCGGGGCGCCCTCGCGGGGGCTGGAGCCGGCCGATCGTTCGGCCCCTCGCCCCCTTCGTGGCCCTCGCCGCCAACGTCGTCCTCGTCCGTGAAGTCGTCGTCGAGGTCCGAGTCCGTCGCGACGGGGAGCTCGAACCCGAACTCGGCGCCGCCCTCGGGTCGCGCCGCGGCCCAGATGCGCCCGTTCATCGCCTCGACGAGCTGGCGGCACACGAACAGCCCGATCCCGGCCCCGGACGCGGTCCGCGCTGCCTCCAACCCGCGGTAGAACAGGTCGAAGAGCCGCTCGCCATGCTCGGCCGAGATGCCGATCCCTTCGTCGAGGATGCGCAGGCGGACGGTTCGATCACGCGCATCGACGACCACCCGAATCGTCGATCCGGCCGGACTGTACTTGGCCGCGTTCGTCAGGAGGTTGCGGATGACCTGCTCGACGTACGTGTCCTCGCCGAGGACCGCCGGAAGGCCGGTCGGTGTCTCGATGACGAACTGTCGCGCCGGCCAGCGCAGTGCCTCGGCCTCGGAGGCCCGGCGCGCGATGTGGCCGAGGAGGATCGGCTCGCGCGCCAGCTCCACGCGGCCGCCCTCCGCACGGCTGAGGACGAGCAGGTCCTCGGCGAGCCGTTGCAGGCGATCCGCCTCGGACTCGATGTCGGCGATCACCTCCATCCGTTCGCGCGGGTCGAGCGATTCGTATCGCAGGCGGAGCATCTTGCTGAGCCCGTACACGGCGGTGATCGGCGTGCGCAGCTCGTGGCTGATCACGCCGACGAAGGCATCGCGGAGAAGGCCGGCGTGCCGCTCGGCCGCGTAACGCGCCGCGAGCTCGATGGGGCCGGCCAGCGCCCGGACGATCGTCCCGACGAGCTCGACATCCTCCTCGGAGAAGGCGCGCGGCCGGGTCGAGTCGATCTCCAGGAGCCCGATCGGCCGGCCGCTCCGGGCGATGGGCACGGCGAGCCAGGACCGCATCGCGAGGGCGGCCTTCTGCCCGGCGGGCCGGGCACCCTCGGCCCGGACGTCGCGGACGAGGATCGGCTCGCCTGTCTCCACGGCGCGCCAGCTTCGGCCGGGACCCCGCCGCAGACGTTGGCCGAGCGCTTCCGACGCGAACGGACCGATCGCCGCACGGATGACGAGCTCGTCCCCCTCGATCGTCGCGATCGACCCACCGGTGAGCGGCACGAGCGCGCCGAGGCGGTCGAGCGCGGCGTGGAGGATCTGGTCGAGCTCAGCCTCGCCGGACGCGGCGGTGACGATCTCGAGTACGAGCTCCGCCGTCGCCAGGGCACGATCTCCGGCGCTCGGCCGCGTGTCGGGGCGATCGGTCATTCCCCGCATCGTACAGGCCCTTCCCGGAAGGCCCCGGACAGGGGCTGGCTCCAGAGTCGGACCAAGGCCTCCATGGGGTCGCTACAGTGGCGCCGTGCCGCGGATCCTCGATCTCGATCGCGACGCGCTCGCCGAGCTGCGTGGGCGAGCCCTCCATGACGCGGTGGTTGCCGCCGAGGGTCGGACGCTCGTCTCCGAGGTGATCGCGGGCGCGCAGTCGCTCGCCAACGGCGTCCACAACATGGAGATCGCCGCGGCCGTCGGCGCCGACATCCTCATCCTCAACTTCATCGAGACCGTCCAGGGGGACGACGGCTGGACGTTCCCTGACCTCGGCCCTGTCGCCGACCTCCGGACGCTGGCGAGGCGCGTCGGCCGACCGATCGGCGTGAACCTCGAACCGGGTGACGTCCCCGGACCGCGGCGCGCGACCACCGCGACGGCCCGCCGGCTCATCGACGATGGGGCGGCGATGCTCTGCCTGACGGCGAACCCGGGGACCGAGACGGGGTATGCGGAGCTCGCTCGCGTGACCGCGGACCTGCGTGATGCCCTCGGCCCGGACGCTGCGATCTGGTCGGGCAAGATGCACCAGGCGGGTCGCGTGGACGCGATCGATGGGGCGGCGCTCGTGCGCCTCGTGGAGGCGGGCGCGGACGGGGTCCTGCTCCCGCTGCCGGGGACCGTTCCGGGCGTCACCCGGGAGATCGCGACCGCCGCGTGCGTCGCTGTGCACGAGGCGGGTGCGCTCGTCATGGGCACGATCGGCACAAGCCAGGAGGGTGCGCGCCCCTCGATCGCGCAAGCGCTCGCGCTCACCGCCAAGGAGGTGGGCGTGGACGCACACCACATCGGCGACGCAGGGCTCGGGCGTACGGGTGACCCGGATGTGCTCTACGAGTACTCGATCGCGATCCGCGGCCGCCGACACACGTGGCGGCGGATGGCGCTCGGCAACCGGCGGCCCTGAGGGGCGAGCCGGCGCGTCGGCGGCCTATTCCGGGGGCAGCAGGTCGGGATTCGGCTCAGCCTCCGGCAGCTTCGGCCGTTCCGGGCGAGCGAGTCCCTCGTACGCCTTCTTCTCCTCCTCGTCGGCGAGCCGCTTGTCGAAGCCGGCCTCGCCCGAGAGTTGCTCCGATCGTGCTCGGAGCGCCGACTCCTCGCCTGCGGCTCGGCCCTCCTGGATGCGGAGCTCGGTCGTCTCGTCATCGGTCAGCGCGGTGCTGTTGATCCGCTGGCCGAGCTCGAACTTCGCCTTGAAGGCCGCCTCCGCCCGCGTCCGGGCGATGTCGGAGCGGTGGTCGTCGGCCGCGGCCTCGTGCCATTGCGTGGCGGCATCCTCCAGGAGATCGGCGCGCCGGTCGTAGTCGTCGGCCTTTGCCTCGAGGCGGTCGCCTTCCGCGCGCAGCCTCCCGGCGTCGTCCGACAACCCCGCCGCCTGGACGTCATCCGCTCGATCATGCAGATCCTCGGCGCCGGCGTGGAGCA
>VBHW01000429.1:1845-3391 GCA_005881055.1 Chloroflexota bacterium | reverse complement strand
GTTGACGGCCAGTCGATCACTCTCCAACTTGCCACCGCCGTCGGCGCGTACGGCGGAAGTCATCTGCAGTCGAGGCCCCTGGAGGGCATGGGATGAACGACAATCGCCTACCTGGGGCGATCATCGGGCGGATGTCACGAGTGCGAACGATGGAGTCTCGGCTCTTCGACAGGATCGAAGAGGTGCGGACCGCCACTGCGATCGACCGAGCGCCCGGCGAGAATTTCACGCGCCTGTCGGCACTCGCCGCGAGTCACCGACTGGCCTTGGAAGAAGTTGCACGCCTGCGTGGAGCTGAACTCAATCGACTGGAGCCGACGGGCGTCCATCGCGAAGGCAAACGCGCCCTGTCTGAGCTCCTCGAGGACGCTGTCTCCGCCGCGACGTCCGCGCTCGTGGCCTACGGTGCGCTCTACGCTACTGCTCGGCTGCTGTATGAGAATGAGGTGTGTGATCTCGCCGACGCTCACGCGGCCGAGTGGGCGCGCGAACTGGCAGCACTGAACGACTTTTTGGCACCGGCGGTCCACGATGAGCTGCTTTCGGAAGGCCTGACGTGTCGCTGCATCTGCCCAACCTGTGGCATCGGTGCCTGCGGGTGCACTCGGAACAGCATCGACACGATCCGCGGGTATTCGGGCCGGCCGGAGCTGGAGCCGAGTGACGGGCTGGAGCTGCGCGTGGCACCCCGACCGGGGAGCCCGCTTTGGCAAGAAGGCCTCGAGCGAGGGGATCGGATCATCGCGATCGACGGCGAACTGGTGCATACCAACCCGGAGATCCAGCGAGCGCTGCGCGGTCATCCGATCGGCAATGCGATGACGATGCAGGTCATCCGGGCCGGGAACCCCCACGAGATCCGCGTCGCCCGAGTCAGCGACCACCCGTAGTATTTGTCGCGCGCTCCTTTCAGATATGGCGATGTCGCAGAGGCGCTGATGGTCGCGGACGTCCTCGGTCGCACGGTAGCGAGAGACCAAGGGCCTGCCTCCTACGCAGGCTCCCGGGCGTAGGCGATGGACTCCTCGAGGCCCATAGCGCGGCCCTCCGCCCACGCCGCCCGGATCTGCTCCTCGGACGCAATCAGGCGGGCCCGCTCCTTCGGGTCGGGAAGCGTGATCAGGTCGGGCGGGGCCTGGCCTCCCACCCCGTCCTTGATGGCCTCCGAGGCGCCGGCGAGCCGCATGGCCCGGACGGCGTTGCCCTCGCTGATCTCCAGGTCGGCCAAGTTGTCGAGGCTAAGGCCCAGCCCCGTCCGCTCACCGAACGCCTCCTCGATCGCCAAGGTCTCCATGAAACGGGCTCGCGCCGTGTCCATGTCGCCCAGCTGCGCCGCCGCCCTCCCCACGACGTACAGCGAACCAATGAGCCCGAATACATCACCCACCTCCCGGTGGATGGACAGCGCCTCTTCCCCGGTCTCCCGAGCCAACTCGAGATCGCCCCGCAGCCGGTACATGACGGCCAGGCCGAACAACCAATCGGCGACGGCTCGCCGGTCGCCGAACTTCTCTAACAAGGCCTCAGCGGAGCGCAGCATCTCGAT
>VBHW01000429.1:0-1696 GCA_005881055.1 Chloroflexota bacterium | reverse complement strand
GTACGCGAGACTCCCCGCCGCAAGCAGCGCCTTCGCCCTGATCCCTGAGCGGGGAGTGGCGGAGGGAAGGGCCAGCGCCTGCTCCATCCACCTCCGGCCTGAGGCGAGATCCCCGTGCAGGTGCCAGAAGCGCCACAGAGCCGATGCCAGTCTGAGCGCAACGTCTCCGTGGTCCGCTTGCAGGGCCCACGTCAGGGCGGCGCGCAGGTTGTCGTGCTCGACGTGCAGCGTGCCCAAGAGCCGTTCGAGGTCGGGCCCTCGCAATCCCCGCTCCGACGCCTCGGCCAGCTCCAGAAAGTGGTAAGCGTGGCGGCGCTCCACCTCTTCGGCCTCCCCACCTCGTTGGAGCCGCTCGAGGCCGTACTCCCGAATGGTCTGGAGCATCTCGAACCGGTCGGGCCCTCCCATGGCCTCGCTGCGACGGACCAGGCTGGCTTCGAGCAAGGCCTCGATCCCCTCCAGCACCTCCATCTCGAGCGCTCCGTCGGAATCGCACACCGATTCCGCCGCCGCGATGGTGAAACCGCCGGCGAAGACGCAGAGCCGCTCGAACAACGATGCGACCGCCGGGGGCAACAGGCGGTAGCTCCAATCGATGGTGTCACGAAGCGTCCTCTGCCGATCGGGCAAGTCGCGAGGGCCTCCGGAGAGCATCGGGAGGACTCGATCCAGCCGCTCGAGCATCGCTGCGGGCGAGAGCGCCCGAAGCCTCGATGCAGCGAGCTCGATGGCCAGGGGCAGCCCATCGAGACGGCGACAGATCTCGACAACGACGCTGACGTTGTCCTTGTCGATGGCGAATCGCCTTGGCCCGGTCGACGAACAGCGCGACGGCCGCGAATCGGAAGACGTCGTCTGGCAAGATGTGTTCGGCGGTCGAGGGTAGATCGAGCGGCGTCACGCGGACCTCGCGCTCACCCTCGAGCCGGAGCGGGGACCTGCTCGTGGCGAGAACACGGACCCCTTCGGCGGCCGCCAGGATGACGCCAACTGCGGGCGCGGCCTCGATCACCTGCTCGAAGTTGTCCAGGACCAGCAGGATCTCTCGATCCCGCAGCTCGATCTGGAGGCGCTCCAGCTCCGACCGAGGCCCCGCGCCGCCCCTCGGTCCGACGGTCGTCAGGATGGCGCTAGGAACGAGCGCCGGTTCGGTGATCGGAGCGAGATCGACGAAGAACACGCCATCCCTGAATCGATCGAGCACCTCGGATGCCGCCTTCTGCGCCAGGCGGGTCTTGCCGGTTCCTCCCGGGCCGCTCAGGGTCACCAGCCGGGCCGAATCCAGCAGCCGAGTGATTTCCGCCAGCTCCCGTTCCCGGCCCACGAATGTGGTGAGCCGGACCGGGAGGTTTGTCGGGATCTCCAGGGACCGGATGGGTGGGAACTCATAAGGCAGGTCCGCGATCACCAGCTGATAGACGTGCTGCGGTTCGTCGAAGTCCTTCAGCCGGTGCGCGCCGAGATCCCGGAGCGTCAACCCATCGGGAAGCTTGTCCATCGCCAGGGAACGGGTCGTTTCCGACACCAGCACCTGACCACCGTGGCCGGCCGCGGCGATCCGGGCGGCCCGGTGGACGTCCAGCCCGACGTAGTCGTCGCCGCCCAGGCGTCCCTCGCCGGTATGCAGCCCCATCCGAACCCGGACCGGGCCATCGGCGGGCCACCCGTGATCGGTCAGCCGGCGCTGTGCGTCCGC
>VBHW01000093.1 GCA_005881055.1 Chloroflexota bacterium | reverse complement strand
TCGACGAGGAGATCCTGGCCGCGACGGACGGCGCCCGCGCTGCCTTCACGGCCGCGGGCGACGAGCTCGGACTGTCGCGGGCGGCCCGGCTGCGCGGCGACGTCTCGCGCAATCGCTGCCAATGGGCGAAAGCCGAGGCGGCCTGGCGGGAGGCCCTCGACCACGCCCTCGCGTCCGACGCCGGGCGGGAGGTGCGCGACCTCCGGTCGTGGATCCCGAGCTCTCTGTACTTCGGGCCGACCCCGGTCGTCGACGCGATCCGCCAGATCATCGAGATCGACGCGGCCGGCGGAGGCCCGTGGGATGCCGCTCGTGCCGACCCGCGAGTCGCCGGGCTGCTGGCGCGGATCGGGCGCTTCGATCAGGCGCGCGCGGTCTACCGGGCGGCCCGCGCAGAACGCCAGGAGCTGGGGCTGGTCCTCATGGTCGCGGGCGTCAGCCCGTTCTCCGCGGACGTCGAAACCCTCGCCGGGGACGATGCGGCGGCGGAGCGCGAGCTCAGGATCGGGATCGAGCTCTACCGGGCCGTCGGCGAGGGATCGGCACGCTCGACGCTCATCGCGCGCCGGGCCGACCTGTGCGTCCGGCACGGCCGCGACGAGGAGGCCGAGGCGCTCGTCGCCGAATGCCGAGCCATCGCGGCCGCGGACGACATCGCCTCGCAGGCGCTGTCGCGGGGCGTGGTCGCGAAGCTGCTCGCGCGACGGGGCAGGCTCGCCGAGGCCGAGGCGGCGGGCCGGCAGGCGTGGGCCGTGCTCGGCGGGACCGACCAGCTCGACCTCATCGGCTGGACGCACGAGATGCTCACGGAGGTGCTCGCAGCGGCGAAGCGACGGGCCGACGCGCTGCGCATGGCCTCGGCGGCCGTGGCGGCCTACGAGCGGAAGGGCAACCTCGTCGGCGCCCGTCGCGCGCGCGTCCGCTGGGCCGAGCTCGAAGGTTGACGGCGCGTCACTGCCGGCTGATCGGCCCCTGATGGCGCCGGTCGCGTGGCTGGCCGTCGCGGCGCCCTGGGGACCGATCCACCTGGCGGCCAGCGACGACGGGCTCGTCGGCCTCGAGGTCCTGACGCCGACCGAGGTGTTCGTCGACGGCGTCACCCGTCGGGTCGGCCTCCCGGCCGAGGAGGCCGTCACGCGCCGCAGCTCCGCCTGGCCGGCGGCCGAGCTCGCGCGGCGCGCATCGGACGCCGTCGGCGCGTTCCTCGCGGGGCGCCACGAGGAGCTCGAGCGCCTGCCACTCGACCTGCGGACACGTTCCGAATGGGATCGCCGCATCCTCCTCGCGGTGCGCGAAGTCCCCTACGGCGCGGTGACGAGCTACGGTCGTCTCGCCGGCCGCGTCGGCTCCCCGGGAGCGGCGCGCGCGGTGGGCGGAGCCGTCGGCCGCAACCCGCTCGGGCTGGTCATCCCGTGCCATCGGGTGATCGCCGGGGACGGCTCGCTCGGCGGATACGGCGGCGATCGCTGGGGCAGCCGCGAGGCACTGCTCTCGGTGAAGCTCGACCTGCTCGACAGGGAGGGCGTCCGGCTGCCGGTCGAACGCTGGTAGCCAGGAAGAGCGGCCGGGAGATCGACTAGGGCCGTGGCACCGGGCGCATCGGGTAGACGCCGACGATGACGGGCGTCGAGGGGTCGTGCGACAGCTCGAAGCCGACCTCGCCGCCGCGGAGGAGGTCGCCGAGGATCCGGCCCTCGCGGTCGGGCAGGCCGATGAAGAGCGTGACGCCGTCGATCTCGACGAGCGTCATCTCGTCCTCGGCGCCGTTGATCGCGAAGCGCCGGCGGAGCTCGTGCATCGGGATCCACGCCCGGCTCTTGATGAACCGGCGCAGCTGAGCCGGGGTGCACGAGCCACCGGCCGGCCGCCCGATGAGAGCCGCGGACAGAGCCGTGAGCGACCCGGGCTGTGGTTCGCCGGCTGGGCCGCCCGCGCCGGCGCCGAGCGTCAGCGAGCCGGGCGAAACGGCCCCGACGGGTGGCTCCGAGCCTCGATCCCCCGCCTCGACGTCCGCAGCAGGCTCGAGCGGGGCGGTTGCTGCGGCGGCCGGCTGCTCGCGTGCGATCGGGGCCTCTTCAGGGCCACCGGTCGTGTTCGGCGCAGGCGGCTGCGCGAGGGGGGCGGACGGGGCGTGGCGCTGCGACGTCGCGGCGCGGCCGGCATCGCCCCGATGCGGGCGGCCGTGGCCTCGCTCGCGGTGGTGGCGGCTCATGTGGATGGATCGACCGTCCCGCGAGCCACGAACGGCTCTTGGGCGGAGCAACACGGCGAGGGCTCGCCGCGGGTGATGGCAGACATGCGGTCCAGGTCAAGGGCGCGACGGACCTGCTCGCGCCGGTTCCGGCCATCATACGCCCGCCGGCTGCGGATCCGTGGAACGCCGAGAGCCGCCCGTGACGGGACGCGGTCAGACCCCGTCGACGACGCGCAGGTCGAGCGACGAGCGGTTCAGGACGTCCGGACCGTCCGCGCCGCAGACGACGATGTCCTCGAGGCGCATGCCCCACCGCCCGGCGACGTAGATCCCCGGCTCGACGCTGAACGCGGTGCCCTGCCGGAGTGGTTCGGCGTTGCCCGCGACGAGGTACGGGTCCTCGTGGACCTCGAGCCCGATGCCGTGGCCGGTCCGGTGGATGAAGTTCGGGCCGAACCCGGCCTCGTCGATCGTCCTGCGCGCGGCCGAATCGATCGTCTCCGCGGCAACGCCCGGCCGGACCGCCGCCGTCGCGGCCGCCTGGGCCCGTCGGAGGACGTCGAAGGCGCGGGTGAACTCGGCGTCGGGTGCTCGAGACGGGTCACCGCCCGTCGGCCAGAGCGTCCGGGTCGTGTCGCTCGAGTAGCCCTCCCTGACCCCGCCGATGTCGAGGACGATCGGCTCGCCGGCGCGGATGACGCGGTCGGACGCCTCGTGGTGTGGCGACGCGGCGTTCGGGCCCGACGCGACGATCGCGAAGTCTGGACTCTCATGACCTTCGGCCGCGAGCCGGTCCCGCGTCTCGCGCGCGATGTCCGCCTCGGTGCGGCCGACGAGCCGGCCCGCCGCGATCTGGTCGACGACGCGATCGGCCGCCTGCGCCGCCTGGCGGAGGAGCTCGATCTCCTCGGGGTCCTTCGTCATCCGCAGCTCCCGCGTAACGGTGGATCCCCGCTCGAAGCGGACGCCGGACAGCTCCGCCTGGAGCCGGAGGACGTGGCTCGCCCAGAGCGTGTCGTTCACCCCGACCGCCCGCCGACCGCTCTCCGAGCCGCCGGCCACCGCCGCGGCGACGAGCCGGTGCGGGTCCTCGGTCTCCTCCCAGGTCACGACCTCGACGAACCCGCCGGCGACCGCCGGCGACCGGCCGGCCGGATCCTTCTCCAGCCGGGGGACGATCATGATGAGCCGTCCGGCCGGCCGGACGACGAGCATCGTCAGCCGCTCGAGGGGCATCGCGGCGTAGCCGGTGAGGTAGCGCAGGTCGGGGCCGACGCCGATGAGCAAGGCCCCGAGCCCTCGCTCGCCGGCGATCCGGGCCGCCGCCTCGAGTCGCTGGCCGAAGCGCTCGGCCGGGATGCTCGGGCGGGTGGCGGTATCTGTCATGGCCGCACCGCCTCCTCTACGCCCCTCGCCTGATGCGGAGCCAAGGCACCGGACTCGAGCCATGCCGCGAGCGTCGCGGGGCCGTCCTCGAACAGCTTCCGGTAGGCGTAGACCCGCTCCGCCCCCGCGGCCAGGGCGCGCTTCCGGTAGGCGGCGTCGTCGTGCTGCCCGACCGCGAGGACGCGCCGACCCGCCGAGGCAGCGCGTTCGATCGCGCCGATCGGGTCGTAGTTGCTCGCAGTCAGGTCGACGACCACGGCATCGGCACAGGCGAGATCCTGGTCGAGCTCGCGGGCCGTCTTCGCCCGGTCCACGGTGGCTCCGGCGGCCTGCAGCTGAGCGACGAGCCGGGTCTGCCAGATGAGGTCGTCGGCGAGGACGAGGACGCGCGTCGAGCTCACAGGCTCAGCCCACGATCTCGGCGATCCGGTGGAAGACGTCGCGGGCCGTGACGATCCCGGTCGGCCGGCCGGCGTCGACGAGCGGGATATGGCGGAACCCGCCGACGGCCATCTTGTTGATCGCGACCGCGATCGTGTCGTCCTCGCGGAGCACGACCGGGTCTTTCGTCATGACGTCCCGAACCGTGATGCCGGCCAGGCTCCGGCCGGCGAGCTTCAGGAGCGCGTCGCGCTCCGTGAAGATCCCCTTCAGGCGGTCCCCGTCCACGACGAGGACGGCGTCGACGCCGTCGCCGCGCATCGTCGCGACCGCGTCGGCGACGGCCACGTCCGGCGCGACGGTCCGTGGCGAATGGGACGCGAGGCCGGATAGCCGCCCACCGACGAGCCGTGCCTCGAACCGCGTGTGCGGCGCGGGCTTGTCGGCGCCCGTGAGCGGCGTCCCACACCGGGCGCAGTCGTCGTCGCCCGCGATGTTGTCGTAGCCGCATGCCGGGCAGATCACGAGGCGCTCCCGGACCGACCCCGCCCGCCGCCTCCCGATTCGGTCGCCCAGCTCATTCGACGGTCCACGTCTCGCCGCCCTCGAGGAGCCGCCGAAGATCGCCCTTGCCGCGCTGCTCGATCGCGGCTTCGAGCTGGGCGCTCATCAGCTGATCGTGGGTCGGCCGCTGCACGTCGCGGATGATCCCCACCGGGACCGGGAAGTCGGGCGCGAACATCCGGCTGAGCATGAAGGCGAGGTACGGATCTTCGGCGTGTGCGTCGTGGACGAGCACGTCGGCCTCGGTCACGCCGCCCTCGCCGATCGTGACGACCTCCGGATGGAGCCCGCGAAGCCGGATCCCCTGGTTGCGATCCTTGCCGAAGATCATCGGCTTGCCGTCCTCGAGGGTGAGCATCCGGTCCTCGCGGACCTCGCGGTCGGTGAACGACTTCCATGCCCCGTCGTTGAAGATGTTGCAGTTCTGGAGGACCTCGACGAACGCCGAGCCGGTGTGCCGGCCTGCGCTCTCGAGCGTCTGCTGGAGGTGCTCGGTGTGCGTGTCGACCGAGCGCGCCACGAACGTGGCCTCGGCGGCCAGTGCCACGCTCAGCGGCATGATCGGGTGGTCGATCGTGCCGTCCGGCGTCGACTTCGTCCGCTTGCCGAGCTCCGACGTCGGGCTGGCCTGGCCCTTCGTCAGCCCGTAGATCCGGTTGTTGAACATCACGAGCTTCACGTCGACGTTGCGGCGCATCGAGTGGAGGAGATGGTTGCCGCCGATCGAGAGCGCGTCCCCGTCGCCGGTGATCACCCAGACCATGAGGTCGGGCCTGGAGGCCTTCAGGCCGGTCGCGAGGGTCGGCGCGCGGCCGTGGATCGTGTGGAAGCCGTACGTGTTCATGTAGTACGGCAGCCGGCCGGAGCAGCCGATGCCGCTGATGAACACGATGTTCTCTTTCGCGAACCCGAAGTCGGGCATGACCTTCTGGGTCTGGGCGAGGATCGAGTAGTCACCGCAGCCCGGGCACCAGCGCACCTCCTGGTCCGACACGAAGTCCTTCCGTGTGAGCTGCGTGAGGACGGCGCGGTTCTCCGCGCTGAGGCCCGCGTTGCCGTTGCCGGTCCCCGCCGTGCCGTTGCCGCTCGTGGCCGCCTTCGGCGTCGACTCGGTCACTGGATGGTCTCCCCGCGCAGGGCCGCTTCGGCCGCGTCGACGATCTCCGCGATCCGGAACGGCTTGCCGCGCACCCGGTCGTAGCCGATCGCGTCGACGAGGTACCGCGCCCGGACGAGCATCGAGAGCTGGCCGAGGTTGATCTCCGGCACGAGCAGGCGCTCGTAGCGGCCGAGCACCTCGCCGAGGTTCCGTGGGAACGGGTTCAGGTAGCGGAGATGCGCGTGGGCGACGCTCTTCCCGTCCGCCTGCAGCCGCTCGACGGCGCTGCGGATCGATCCGTACGTCGAGCCCCAGCCGAGCACGAGCAGCTCGCCACGCTCGGGCCCGAACGTCGCGAGCTTCGGGATG
>VBHW01000430.1:2880-3648 GCA_005881055.1 Chloroflexota bacterium | reverse complement strand
AGCCAGGAAGGGCCGTCTCGTCTGCGGGCGGCACCTGCGAGCGTCAGTCATCGAGCCCCGTCGGCTCGAGGGCACGCGTCGCACCCGGCCGCCTGAGCCTGAGCGTCTGGGCAGGGAGCGCTGATCGCCGTACCAGGAGCCCGATCGCCACCACCGGCATCCACAGGAGGGCGATACCGCCACCGAGCGTCGTCGAGACGATGCCGACGGGCAGCAGGCCCGGCCAGGCGCGGCCCGTTCCGACGACGAGCCCGACGGCCAGGATCAGCAGCAGCGTCAGGTAGTGGTCCCAGATGACCCCGGGCAGGAGCAGGCAGCCGGCGCACGCAAGGCCCCAGCCGGTGAGACGCCAGCGCGCCTCCGTCGCGCCCATGACGACCCCGCCGACGACCAGCAGCGCCGCGCCGATCGCGATGCTCGCCACCCGGATGGCGGTCACGAGTGGCCCCGGCCCCAGCAGGTACGCAGCCAGCGCTGCCGGCGACGCTGTCCCCGGCAGGTCCAGGCCGTTGAGGTGGAGCAGGAGCGACGGGTAGCTCCAGGCCCCCTGGCCGACGACGAGCGCGCCCGCGGCCGTCCAGGCAACCGACGTGGCGATCGCGGCTCCGGCGGCGCGCCAGCGGCGGGCGACGAGCAGGGGCAGGATGAGCGCAACCGGATAGACCCTCCAGGCGATGATCGTGCCGAGCACGATGCCGCCCGGGACGTCGGCGCCCCGCCGCAGGTAGAACCAGCTCCCCGCCACGAAGAGGAGGGTGAGCGTCGACG
>VBHW01000430.1:0-2813 GCA_005881055.1 Chloroflexota bacterium | reverse complement strand
CGGCGACCTGCGCCGGCCTCAACGCGTCGCGCTCGGCCCGCACCAGGAGGGCGAGAGCGGCTGCAACCTCGAGGACGCCCAGCGGATACGCGAGCCGCTGCAGCAGGTCGCCCGGGAGGTGTGCGAGCGGGAGCCAGGGCAGGAGGTAGGCCGGGGGCCCGTAGTACAGGTCGAGGCTTCCCGGGTAGAACGACGCTCCCGACGCGTCGAGGTACACCGGCAATCCGTCGACGAGTCGCGTCGCGGCGCGACCGAGCAGCTCGAGGTCGTACCCGACGTGGGGCACAGGGGCGATCGTCCTGATCGTGCCCACGATCAGCCACGGGACGAGGAGCGCCGCGGCGAGCAGTCCCCAGTACGACCAGCCTCCGGATCGAGGTGGCGAGGCGGAAGCCGCCGCGGGCGACGGAGTGCGGTCCCCGTGGCGCGCCCGAACGCTCACGGGACGTAGTACCCGCCGAACATGAGGACCGCGAAGAGCGTCATGAGCCCGGCCGAGGCCAGGGGCCACGCACGACGGAACCAGCCGCTCCGGCGGCCGGCGAGGATCCAGGCGTACGGGAACGCGAGCATCGCGATCCGGCCGATCGCCTCGAGGAGGCCGGACGACAGCGCGAGCCCGACGGTGAGGATCGGCACGAGCGCGTACGCCAGCGGGATCCGATCCCCGCGCAGGTAGACGAGGAGGAAGATCGCCACGGCCAACACCGCGATGAGCGTCGCCTGGTACGGCGTGAAGAGCTGGGCGATGCTCTCGCCGTTGGCGGCGGCGGTCCCGACCCCCGAACGGCCCCAACCGACCTGGGCGTCCAGGTAGCCGCTGGAGCTGCCCGTGAGGCGGGCGACGAACAGGAGGAACGCTCCCGACGCCGCCGGGCCGAGGGCAAGCCAGGCCAGTGACGGCCGCGGCCGCCACCCGTCGCGTCGCAGGAGCACGAGCGCCAGCGGCACGATCAGCACGATCCCCTGGAGGCGGCACAGGCAGGCGAGCGCGAAGAGGAAGCCGGCCAGCGGTCGCCGGTCGCGCTCGGCCGCGAGGAACGCGCCGAGGACGAGGGCGAGGAACAGGCTCTCGGTGTAGGACATCGAGAAGACGGCCGCGAACGGGAAGATCGCGAGGTACGCCGCCCCGAGGCGAGCCCGCCGTCGGCCGACGACGGATTCGCCGAGCCTGACGAACAGCCCCAGGGCGATCAGGAAGGCGACGTTGCTGACGACGACCCCGACGAGGCCCGCGAATGCCGGCCAGGGCGCCGAGAGGACGCGGATGACGAACGGATAGAGCGGCAGGAACGCGTAGTCGTGATACGACGCGGTGACGGCCGCCGCGTGGTACCCGTCCCGCGCGATCCCGAGGTAGAACCACCCGTCCCAGCTCGTGAGGCTGCGCAGGATCGGCGCTCCGTCGCCGCTCGTCAGGCTCGGGTTGCGGATGATGAGCGTCTCGGCCGCCACCGCGGCAAGCGCGACGAGCAGCCGCGAGACGACGAAGACCGCGACGAGGGACCGATCGAAGGCGACGGCGTGCCATCGAGAACGCCCCTGAGGGCCGGCCCGCGGAGCGTCGAAGGGCGCCGCCCCGCGACGCTGCCGGCCCGCGGGTGGGCCGCGGTGCCGCCCGCGGGTTCGACGTTCATGCCACGACCCGCCGATGCCATGCGCGCCAGTTCGGGTGCGTGATCGCGAGGATGAGGCCGCGCACCGACCATCCGGGCGTGCGGACCCAGAGTCCCGCGACGGCCACGGCGATGATCGCGGTGAAGGTGAACCAGCCCACGGGGACGGCGATGGCCGCGCCGACCGGCACCGTCCAGCGCCGATCGGAGCGCGCCCCCCAGGCCACGATCGCGGCGCCGAGGACGACACGCAGCCAGAGCGGGCCCGGCAGCACCGGCAATGAGACGGTCGTCCCGCGGTTCTTCAACAGGACGTCCGCCCAGTCGAACCAGAATCGCGGGGCGAGCGCGAACGAGACGGCGACGATCGCCGCCGTGACCCCGAGCGCAATCGCGAGCGAGCGCCACTCGCGCCGGACCGCGAACCAGACGAGGCCGATGCCCGGCGTGACCTTCGAGAGGAGGACGAACGCCCAGGCCGCCGGCCAGCGGAACCCGGCGACGATCGCCGCGCCGATGAGGATCTCGACGTTGCCGAGCGCGATCGAGGCGATGACCGGCTGGAACAGGAGGAGCGCGAGCGCGAGCCGTCGTGCCGTCCAGGCGAGCGCCGCGACGAGGACGAGCGTCCACGCCGCCACGAACCAGCCGATCGGCAGGAGCCGGAGGGGCGCGAGCGCCTGGGCGAACGCCGGCGAGTAGAGGTACGCGTAGTCGCCGCCGACCATCGATCGCGCATACGGATCGTCGAGCGACGCGAGGTAGTACGCCTTCGAATCCTGGGATTCGGGGGCGCCGCCGGTGATCTGCCACGCCGCGTACGCGATCCCGACGAGCAGGACGGCGACGACCGGGGCAGCACGAACGAGGCGTTCTCGGGTGGTGGGCATCGGGGCCGATGCAAACGCACCCGCGCGAGGATCGGCATCCCCCGGGAGTACCACGGGCCGAAGGATACCGGGCCGGTCCAGCGCGTCTCCCCTCAGACGTGGTACGCCCAGTACACCCCGCCAAGTCCGACGAGGACGCCGAAGGCGGTGAGGAGCCGCCACGGCCACCCGAAGCCGTGCCCGGCGGTGGCCATCGCCGCGAGGGCCAGCACGAACGGGATCGCGTCGAGCGCGTAGCGATAGCCGTACTGGAGCCAGCCGCCGCCGTAGTAGAGGAGGTTCGGGACGAGCGTCGCGATCGCCGTCA
>VBHW01000056.1:945-6615 GCA_005881055.1 Chloroflexota bacterium | reverse complement strand
CGGCTTCATCGGGCTGACGTTCATGATGTTCTCGCTCCCGGTCCTCCTTCTCGGGACCTGGGCGGGTCGTCTCGTCGACCGACGGGGGAGCCTGCTCTTCATCACCGGTGGCTCGTGCGCGATCGGCATCTGTGCGGTCTCCTACCCGCTCATCCCGGATCCGCTCTGGTCGCTGCCGATCCTCGTCGTCGAGGGGGTCGCGTTCGCCTTCCTCGTGCCGGCGCTCTATGCGGTCGTCTCGCGGGGCGCTCCGCCCGGCCGGTCGTCGACCGCCCAGGGCCTCTTCGGCGCCGCCGGGACGCTCGGCTTCGTCGTCGCGTCGCTCATCACGGGCGTCCTCGCCGAGGTCGACTTGCGCTACCCGTTCTACCTGTTCGGGAGCGTCATCCTCGCGACGCTCGTCCTCGCGCTCACGATCGGGCGGCGCGACATCCTGGCCGGCGAGCCGCGCCGAGCCGTGGGTGCGATCGCGCGCGGGCCGGCCAGCTCGCTCTGATCGATGCGCGACCTGGCGGGCGTCGAGCCTCCGCAGAACGGCCGATTCGGCGACTGGCGGGACGAGCCTGACCGGGTCGCCCCGACAGTCCTCCTGCTCGGCGGCCTGTTCACGTCTCCGCCCCTCTACGTCCCGATGCGGCGACGACTGCTCGACCGGGGAGCCGCCGCGGTCGTTGTTGCGCCGGTCTGGCTGCCCGACTGGCTCCTCGCGCTCGGTCGAGGCATCGGCGCGATCCTCACGCGCTCGGGGAGGGCACTGCTCCAGGCGGCGGACGTTGCGGCGTCGTCACCCGTAACCCGTGGAGCGCCGCTCCTCGTCGTCGGGCACTCGGCAGGCGGGTTGTCCGCGCGGATCCTCACCTCCGAGGTGCCATTCCTCGGTCGACGGCTCGGCGCGGCGGGACGGATCGGGGCGATCGTGACGCTGGGGACGCCCAATCGGGTCGCGTACGGCCGGTCCCTCGGCCGGATGATCGCGGCACGTGCTGCCGAATTCGCGGACCAGGCCGTCCCGGGCCCGCGGTTCGCGCCCTCGATCGGGTACATGACGGTGTCGTCACGGTTCGTCGTCGGGCGCCGGAGCGGCAACGTCCGCGAGCGAGCCGCCCTGACGCTCTACCGCGGCATCATGCGGCCGATGCCGGGCGTCCCCATCGAGGGCGACGGCCTGGTGCCGGTCGACGCGGCGTTCCTGCCGGGCGCCGAGTCGCTCGTCCTCGATCGGATCGTCCACGGCCAGTTCGGCGGCTCGCCGTGGTACGGCTCGACGGAGGCCATCGACATCTGGTGGCCGGCCGCCGTCGAACTGTGGCGCGCAGCGCTCCGCTCGCGGATCGAGGCCGCCCACGGCCGAGTCTCCCACGGGTCCCCGTTTGACCGTGCCCGGGGCCGCCGGTAGAATGCGAGGTCGCGGGGTGGAGCAGCGGCAGCTCGTCGGGCTCATAACCCGAAGGTCGGAGGTTCGAATCCTTCCCCCGCAACCAATATCGAATGTCCCAGAACCCCGGGTCCCGACCACCCGGGGTTCGCTTTTTCCCGCGCGGCGCTCGGACGGCTCCCTCTGGTCACCAGCCGACTCGGGAATCGGCGACAAGGCCCAGGTCAGCGCCAGGCATGCACGTGGTGCATGGGTGGCCCTCCGCGGCTGGGTGGCCGTGCGTGCGCCGAGCCGAGCCCGGCCTCGCCCAGTCGTGTGGTGCATAGGTGGCAGCGGCGGCTCCGCGGCTCGTCCGAAGGAGCCGTCTACTCCCAGCGGAAGAGCTTGATCGCCAGCAGCGACGTGGCAATGCCCCAGGCGAGCACGAGAGCTAGCGGCCCGACGGCGTTCCCGGTGGACATGCCCAGGCCAATCCGCAACGCGTCAGCCAGGGCCGCGGCGGGCAGCAGCCGCGCGATGTCGCCGAGTAGCGCGGGCAGCTGGTCGACCGGCACGACGACGCCGCCCACCAGCAGCAGGAGCAGGTAGAGGCCGTTCGCGCCAGCGAGCGTCGCCTCGGCCCGGAGCGTGCCCGCCATCAGCAGGCCGAGCCCGGCGAACGCGAGCGTCCCCGAACCGAGCGCAGCGAGGACGACTGTGAGCGACGCGCCCGGACCCAGCGTCCAGCCGAAGCCCAAGGCCGCAATCGCCACGAGGAGCGCGAGCTGGACGAGCTCGATGGCGACGACCGCGAGGATCTTCGCCGCGACGAGCCCGCCGCGCGGCAGTGGCGACCCGCCGAGCCGCTTCAGGACGCCGTATGCCCGCTCGTACGCGGTCGCGATGCCGAGGTTGACGAGGCTCGTCGAGATGACCGCCAGGGCGAGGATCCCGGGCAGGAGGAATTCGATCGGCCGCGCCGTCGTCGTCGGCAGCACGTTCACCGACGCGAAGAAGACGAGCAACGCGACCGGGATGACGAGCGTCACGAGGAGGTTCTCGCCACGCCTGGCCGTCAGGCGCAGCTCCATCGCCGCCTGGGCAAGCGTCGCCCGCCACACCGGCGCTGCGCCGGGAGCCGGTGTCCAGGACGTGACCGCGCGACCGTCAGTCACGGTGCCGAGCCTCAGCGCCGAGGAGCTCGAGGTAGCGCTCCTCGAGCGTCCCGCCGCCGGTTCGCAGCTCGACGACGAGCGCACCGCGGTCTGCGCACCACGCGGCAACCGCGCGAACCAGGGCCGGCGACGGATCGGCGCCGTCGAGGCGGTACCGTCCGACACCCTCGCCGAGGACACGAACGCTGGCTTCCACGCCTGCTGACTCGCCCGCGAGGGCCGCCTCCAGCTCGCGGCTCTCCTCGTCGGTGAGCGCTCGATCGAGCGTGAACCGCAGGCGCTGCGGGGCGCCCGACGCGAGCTCCGACGGAGGAGCGAGGGCCACGAGCCGCCCGTGGTCGATGACTGCGACCCGGTCCGCGAGACGCTCGACGTCGGCCAGCTCGTGCGTCGTCAGCAGGACCGTCACGCCGGCCGACCGAAGGTCTGCGATGAGCTCGCGCGCTGCGGCCTTCCCGGCCGGGTCCATCCCGGCGGTCGGCTCGTCGAGGATGACGAGCTCGGGCCGTCCGACGAGCGCGAGCGCCAATCCGAGCCGCTGCTTCTGTCCGCCGGACAGCCGGCGGTAGGGCGTTGTCGCGGCATCAAGCAAGCCGACCGTATCGAGGAGCGCATCCGGATCGTGCGGCCGGGCATGGAAGCGCGCGAACAGGCGGACGATCTCCGCCGGACGGGCCTGCGGGTAGATGCCGTTCTCCTGGAGCATGAGGCCGACCGTCGGGCGCAGGGGGGAGGCGTCGCGCGCGGGATCGAGCCCGAGGACGCGCACCTCGCCGCCGTCAGCCTTGCGGTACCCCTCGAGGATCTCGACCGCGGTCGTCTTCCCGGCGCCGTTCGGGCCGAGCAGGCCGAAGATCTCGCCCCGCCCGATGTCGAACGACAGTCCGTCGACGACGGCTCGACCGCCGTAGCGCTTGACGAGTCCCCTGACCACGATGGCGGGATCGTCCTGCCCGCCGGCCGCAGCGACGCCGAGGGTCACGCCCTCATCCGCCGATCGCGGCGACCTGGCGCTCGAAGTCGTCCGAGGTGAGCTGCCCGATCTGCCGGGAGCGGACGACGCCGTTGGGGTCGATGAAGTAGCTCTGTGGTGGCGCAGCGACCTGGTAGGCCTTCGCGAGCGACCCGTCCGGGTCGGGGATGCTCGGCCAGTCGGCACCCTGGCCCGCTGCGAATGCCTGGGCCGAGGACGCCGAGTCCTGGAACACCACGCCGAGGACGCGAAGTCCGGGATGGCGTGCCTCCGCCTCCTTGAAGAGCGGGAACTCGGCCTGGCAGGGGACGCACCAGCTCGCCCAGAAGTTCACGATGACCGGTCGGCCACGGAGGTCGGCGAGGCTGACCGGCCGACCGTCGAGCGAGGTCCCGACCAGCGGGGGCGCCTGCTCGCCGACGCGGATGCCGGTCGGGCTCGGCTTGGGCCCCAACACGAACACCACGATCGCCGCGATCCCGACGACCAAGACCAGGCGGATGAGGAACCGCACGAGGCGGGATTGGCGCAGCGGCGGCGGCCGGGACCCGTAGTGGCTCACGCGCGACGACCCGGACGTGTTCAGGCTCCGGCTACTTGAGCGTCAGCGTCCCGGTCATGCTCGCGTGGACCGAGCATACGAACGGATACTGGCCGGCCGGCAGGGATGGCACCTTGTAGACCATCGTCGCGACGCCGTTGAAGATGTTGCCCTTGAACGCGTCGCTCCCGTCCGGCTTCTTGACGTCGACGTTGTGGGGCGTGCCCTGGTCCTCGTTCTGGAACGCGATCGTGAACGGCTTGCCGGCCGGACCGCTCACGTCGGTCGTCGTGTACGCCACGCTCTGGGCGACGATCGTCACGTCCGCCGCGGGACCCGCCGGACTTCCGGCCGGCGACCCACCCGGAGCGCCGCCCGGTGCCGGGGCCCCAGACCCGCCGGGCGCCGGTGACTCGCCGGCCGTGCCGCTCGCACGGGGCGGCAGGAGGCCCGCCTGGAGCACGGCCGCGCCGACGATGATGAGCACGAAGAGGGCGAAGGTTCCCAGGGGGAAGCCGGGCGCCGGGGCGTTGCGCAGGTGGCCGGTCCGGTCGGCCTCCTCGGTCAGGCGGTACTCGGTCCGGGCCGCGCGCCACCACCCGATGAGGGCGATGACGAGGCAGAGGAACCCGGCGAGGATCAGCCAGCCGCCGAACACGAGTCCGAAGAAGAGGGTGCCGACGCCGACCGCCGAGGTCAGCGGCAGGAAGGTCGGTCCGGGGACGTGGACGCCCGGCGGCGGGCCCCTGTGCTCGAGCACGATGGGCACGGACGTTGGCCCCTCGAGGTGCTCGTAGTCGTGCATCCCCTCCCGCAGCCAGTAGAGGAGGGCGAGGACGAGCGCCGCGAAGCCGAGCAGCGCCGCCAGCGGACCGAACACGAGCCCGAAGAACAGGAGCGCGACGCCGACCGCCCCGAAGAACGGCGCGAACGACGGGCCCGGGGCATGGACGCCGGCGGGCGGGACCGGCACCCGCGGCCCGAGCCCGCGCTGAGTGGGTCCCACGGTCGCGAAGCCGCGGACGAGCCACAGCATCCACAGGGCGATGGCGGCGACGAGCGCGATCGGGATGAGCGCGACGAGCGCGCCCCAGTCCGGGATGACGAGCTTGGCCGTCAGGTCCAGGAACGCGTTCCAGAGCTGCTGGAGCTTCTCCATCGGCGGGCGGATCCCTGTCGGTCGCGGCGGGTGGGTGGCCTAGAGATCGTCCGAGGTGCCGACGACGAGCGCGTACGCGGCAAGCCCCATCGCGATCCCCAGCGCCGCGAGCGTGGTCGTGCCGCCCGCGTCGTGGCTGACGAGGTAGTAGATGATCGCGACGAGGACGAACACGCCCCCGACGACGAGGGCGTTCCGGGGGTGCTTGACCCGCATCGATCGCTTCCTACTTCGTCGGGATGATGTAGAGGAGCGAGAAGAGGCAGATCCAGACGACGTCGACGAAGTGCCAGTAGATCGACGCCGCCTCGACCGCGTCATGGTGACGCGCCGAGAACTGCCCGCCCATCGCCCGGAAGAGCACGACGCCCAGCATGATGACGCCGCCGAAGACGTGGGCCCCGTGGAAGCCCGTCAGCGTGAAGAACGTCGTCCCGAACGTGCCGTCCGACAGCCCGAACCCGAGCT
>VBHW01000056.1:480-923 GCA_005881055.1 Chloroflexota bacterium | reverse complement strand
CCATGACCATCGTGACCCCGATCGCGCGGATGAGGCCCCGCCGATCGTCCCGCCGGATCGCCCACACGCCCAGCTGGCACGTGAACGAGCTCGAGACGAGCACGATCGTGAGGATCGCCGCCAGCCAGGGCTCGGCATGGAGGTCGAAGCGTTCGGCGAGGTGCTCGCCCACCTCCGCGGCGCTCGGCGGCCAGACGGGGGCCGTCGCCCGGACGTTGAAGTACGCGGCGAAGAGGCCCGCGAAGAACATGACCTCCGAGCAGATGAACAGGATCATCCCGAGGATCGGGTTGCTGATCCCCGCGCGGTGACCCTCGGCGATCGCCGGGGCGTGGGTCGTCAGGGCGGTCGACGCGCTCACGCCCGCGTCCCGTGGCTGCTCGTCCGGCCGTGGCGGGCGTCGAAGACCGGCCGCTCGGAGCGGATCTCCGGCAGGTGGTCGA
>VBHW01000056.1:0-344 GCA_005881055.1 Chloroflexota bacterium | reverse complement strand
TGGCGAGGAGGTTGAGCCCGCCCCAGCCTGACGACGAGGCGTACATCGCGATCCGCCGGGGCATGCCCTCCAAGCCGAGGATGTGCATCGGGAAGAACGTCACGTTGAACCCGATGAACATGAGCACGAAGTGGATCTTCCCCAGGGTCTCGTTGAGCATCCGGCCGGTCATCTTCGGGAACCAGTAGTAGACGCCGGCCATGACCCCGAAGACGGAGCCGCCGAACAGCACGTAGTGGAGGTGAGCCACGACCCAGTACGTGTCGTGGAGGGCGAAGTCGACCGGGACGGCCGCGCTGAACGCGCCGTTGATGCCGCCGATGAGGAACATCGTCAGGAAGCCG
>VBHW01000431.1 GCA_005881055.1 Chloroflexota bacterium | reverse complement strand
GCTTGCGCTCGCGGCCGTGTTCGAGGCCGAGTTCGGCCAGCGCACGGCGGGTGCCATCCTCGAGCGCCACCTCGCCGAGACCGGTGGCGACCCCGAGACGGCCGCCCTCGCCCGGTCGATCGTCTCAGCGGTCGTCGCGGCCCGGGACCGCATCGACGCCGAGATCGAGCGTCGAGCACCCCAATACCCGGTCGTTTCGCTCGCCCGGATGGACCGCGCGCTGCTCCGTTGCGCCCTTGGTGAGGTGCTACACTCCGCCACGACGCCGGCCCGTGTGGCGATCGCCGAGTGGGTCGAGCTGGCACGGATCTACAGTGGAGACCCGATGCGCCGCCTGATGAACGGCGTCCTCGGGCGAATCGCTTCCGAGGCGAGTCCCGCGTCTGCCCGGCGTGGAGCCTCGCGACCACCAGAACCCCGCGGCAGCTGATCACCGGCAGCCAGTCACGAGGAGAGAGTCAGTGGCCACCACCTACGACCGTCTGAAGAAGATCGTCGTTGAGCAGCTCGGCGTCGACGAGGACGAGGTCAAGCCCGAAGCTTCCTTCGTCGACGACCTCAATGCCGACTCTCTCGACCTCGTCGAGCTCATCATGAGCCTGGAGGAAGAGTTCGGGACGGAGATCTCCGACGAGGACGCCGAGAAGATCCGCACCGTCCAGGACGCGGTCGATTACATCGACGAGCACTCCTCCTAGTCGCGCCCCTGCAGGCGCCGTGGGTCCGGCCGAATCCCTCGCTCAACGGATCGGCCTGAGACTCCGCCATCCCACCCTCGTCCATCAGGCGCTCGTCCACAGCAGCTACCTCCACGAGCATCCGGACGTCGCGTCGGCGCACAACGAGCGCCTCGAGTTCCTCGGCGATGCCGTCGTCAACCTTGCCGTGAGCGAGGCGCTGTATGCGCGCCACCCCGACGACGACGAGGGCCTCCTGTCCGCGCGCCGAGCGGCGATCGTCTCGACGGCGGGCCTCGCCCGGCTGGCCGGCCGCATCGACCTCGGCGACGTGCTCCTCCTCGGCGAGGGCGAGTCGACGCGCGGCGGGCGGCGCCGGCCGTCACTGCTCGCCTCCGCGTTCGAGGCACTGGCGGGCGCGCTGTACCTCGACCTGGGCTACCCGGCCACCCGCGACTGGCTCCTGCGACTCGCGGCACCGGAGCTTGCGAGTGACGCGTCGATCCTGACGCTCAAGAGCCCCAAGAGCCGGCTCCAGGAGCACACCCAGCGCACGAGCGGCGAACGCCCGCAGTACCGCGTCCTCGACGCGACCGGCCCGGACCACGAAAAGACGTTCCGGATCGAGGTCGTCGTCGGCGGCCGGGTCCTCGGGTCGGGGGTCGGGCCGTCGCGCCGCGTGGCCGAGACCGCTGCCGCCGCCCAGGCCCTCGAGAGCCTCGTCGCCGAGACGGGCGCGTGACGCCGGGCCGATGAGCGCACCGGCACGGCTGCTCGCGCTCCGGCTACACGGCTTCAAGTCCTTCGCGGAACGGACGAGCCTGGAGTTCGGCGCGGGCATCAGTGCGGTCGTCGGGCCCAACGGGTCGGGCAAGAGCAACCTCGCGGACGCGCTGCGCTGGGCGCTCGGCGAGCAGGGCCGTTCGCTGCGGATCCGGAGGAGCGAGGACGTCATCTTCGCCGGCTCCGAACGCCGGGCCGCGATCGGCATGGCCGACGTCACGCTCGTCCTCGACAACTCCGACGGG
The DNA here is from genome assembly GCA_005881055.1 of Chloroflexota bacterium. GTDB lineage: Bacteria > Chloroflexota > Limnocylindria > Limnocylindrales > CSP1-4 > C-114. Next base: position 1,171 of record VBHW01000431.1, on the reverse strand, counting down.
CTCCTGCCGACCGACTTCTCGGTCCTCGAGCTCGGCCGCCGGCTGTATCGCTCGGGCGAGAACGACTACCTCCTGAACCGGCAGCGCGTGCGGCTGCGCGACCTCGTCGACCTCCTCGACGGGGCGAACCTCGCCGACAACGCCTTCCTGTTCATCGGGCAGGGGATGGTCGACCAGGCGCTCGCCCTGCGCCCCGAGGAGCGGAGGCCGCTGTTCGAGGAGGTGGCCGGCGTGCGTCGCCACGAGCGGCGGCGGCGTCGCGCCGAGGATCAGCTCATCGAGGCCGAGGCGAACCTCGCCCGGGTGCGGGACATCATCGACGAGCTGCGGCCGCAGGCCCGCCGCCTCGCGATCCAGGCCGAGCAGCAGGCGTCCCGACGCTCGGCGGGGGAGGAGCTCGTGGATGCGCTCATGGCGTCCGGCCACGCCCGCTGGCACGAGGCGGCGGCGCGGGCCGCCGATGCGTCCGAACGCCTCTCGGCGACCCGATCGGAAACCGAAGCCGCGACGAAGGAGCTCGAGGACACGGAGGCGGCCATGCTCGCCGTCGCGACCGAGCTCGCGGGGCGCGCCGAAGCCGAGGGCGACCGTCGCTCCGAGCTCGAGCGTGCGCGGGCCGAGCTGTCCTCGCTCCAGCTGCGCGAGGCGCGCCTCGAGGCGGACCTCGCCTCCATTGCCCGGGATCGCGCCAGGATCGAGGAGGAGGAGCGGCGGGCGGCCGACGCCGACCTCACCGAACAGCGTCGGGTCCTCGCGCAGACGGGACCGTCGGCGGAGGTGGAGACGGACGCGTCGCTCGCGGACGCGGATCGCGCGCTCGCGGAGGCCCAACACGAGCTCGATGCCCTCCACGCGGCTCACGCAGTGCGGGACGAGGCCGATCTCTCGGCACGGCGGGCACACGCGGCACGGCTGACGGAGGTTGGCGCGGCGCGCCGCCGGCTTGCGGAGGCGGAACGCCGGCACGACGACGAGCAGGCGCGCGGCGCATCGCTCACTGGCGACCGCGCGGCCGCAGAGACCCGATGGAACGCGGCGCGCGCGGCCGTCGCTGCCGCCGTCACGGCCGAAGGGGAGGCAGTCGCGGCCCGGGAGGCGGCCCGGGTCGACGCCGAGGCAGCCGAGGGGACCCGCCGGGCCGCGGCGGAGGAGGCAGCCGCGGCCGGAAGCC
>VBHW01000055.1 GCA_005881055.1 Chloroflexota bacterium | reverse complement strand
AACCGCCGATGAAGTTCTGGCCCTGGTACGCGATCGTGCCGCTCGGTGTCACTACCGGCAGGCCCCAGCCCTGCGTGTTCGTCGGGTCCTCGTCTGCCGGGAACTTCTCGTCGTCGCCCATCTCCAACCCTCGCATGCGGAGCCCGATTATCGCCGCCGCCGCAAGCGCGGCGTCCCGTCGCGCCCGGCCGCCCTGATATCCTCGCGAGCACGCTCGGGAGAGGTAGGCTCCGTGTCCGAGGGTTCGGTCATCGTCATCGGCGGGGCGGAGGACAAGGTCCGCGATCGGGTCATCCTCGGCCGCTTCGTCGCGCTGGCCGGGGGGTCGGACGCCCGGGTCGTCGTGCTGAGCACAGCGGTACACGCAGGTGTTCGGCGAGCTCGGCGTCAAGCGCGTCCGGCCAATCCACGCCGTCACGCGGAGCCAGGCCAACGACGAGGCGTTCATCGACCCCATCGGCGAGGCGACGGGCATCTTCCTGACGGGCGGGAACCAGCTCCGCCTCAGCTCGACGATCGGCGGGACGCGGCTCGCCGAGGCGATCCTCGACCGGTTCCGCCACGGCGCGGTCGTCGCCGGGACGTCGGCCGGAGCGTCGGCGATGAGTAGCCACATGATCGCGTTCGGCGCATCGGGCGCCACCCCGAAGCAGCGCATGGCCCAGGTCGCGGCCGGGCTCGCCGTCCTGCCCGGGGTCATCGTCGACCAGCACTTCCAGCAACGGAACCGCCTCGGCAGGCTGCTCAGCCTCATCGCCCTGAACCCGAGCCTCCTCGGGCTCGGGATCGACGAGGACACGGCCGGCGTCGTCGGTCCGGACCACGTCATGGAGGTCCTCGGCCGCGGCAGCATCACGATCGTCGACGGCTCAGGATCCGAGACGAATGGCTGGGAGGTGGGCGGCCACAAGCCGATCATGATCAGCAACGTCATCCTCCACTCACTGCCGGCGGGCTACCGGTTCGACCTGCGCAGCCGCACCCGCGTCGACGCGCCGGGCAGCGTCGCGCAGCTGCGCGCGATCGCCGGCGGCGAGGCGGCGTCCAGCTGAGATGACGATCCCGGCATCCGCTCCGGCCTCACGGCGTCGCGCGGCAGCTCGACGTCCCGAGACGAACGGCGCGTCCGGGCGCCCGGAGGCGAGCCTGCGCATCCTCGAGACGCGCATTCTCCGGGGCGCCAACTACTGGGCCCGCGAGCCGGTCATCCGAATGCTCGTCGACCTGGGCTCGCTCGAGTCGTATCCGTCCAACCTCATCCCGGGCTTCTCCGACGCGCTCGTCGGACTGCTGCCGAGCCTCGACGACCACGCCTGCTCCCTCGGGCGGCGGGGCGGCTTCATCAGCCGGCTGCGCGAGGGGACCTGGGCCGGGCACATCGCCGAGCACATCGCGCTCGAGCTCCAGAATCTCGCCGGCACCGACGTCCGACATGGCAAGACCCGGGGCGCCGGTCCGGTCGGCCTGTACAACGTCATCTACGAATACCGCGAGCAGCAGGTCGGGATCGAAGCGGGCAAGATCGCCGTCGCCCTCGTCAACCACCTCGTGGACCAGGCCGCATCGCCGGAGTTCGACCTCTGGTCCGAGCTCGAGCGCCTCATCCGGCTCGCCGAGCGTCTCGCGTTCGGCCCGTCCACCCAGGCGCTCATCGACGAGGCCGTGAGCCGGGACATCCCGTACATCAGGCTCGACCGCCACTCGCTCGTCCAGCTCGGCCAGGGCGTCCACCAGCAGCGGATCCGCGCGACGATGACCTCGCGGACGTCGGCGATCGGCGTCGACGTCGCCTCGGACAAGAGCCTGACGAACAAGCTCCTCGACTCGGCCGGCCTGCCCGTCCCCCGTTCGGACGTCGTCACCACCGAGGAGGAAGCCGTCGCGGCGGCTGCCCGGCTCGGCTTCCCGTGCGTCGTCAAGCCCCTCGACGGCAACCACGGCCGCGGGGTCCACCTCGACCTCCGCTCCGAGGCGGCGGTCCGAGCCGCGTTCCCCGGCGCCCTCGCCGAGAGCCGCTCGGGTGACGTGGTCGTCGAAAGCTACGTCGCCGGCAACGACTATCGCGTCCTCGTCATCGGCGGCCGGCTCGCGGCGGTCGCCGAGCGCGTGCCCGCCTCGGTGACGGGCGACGGCGAGCACACCGTGCGCGAGCTCGTGGAGATCGCGAACGCCGACCCGCGGCGGGGCATCGGCCACGAGAAGGTCCTCACCCGCATCAGGGTCGATGGCGCCGCCGAGGCGCTCGTCCGCGACCAGGGATTCGAGCTCGACGCCGTGCCGCCCGCGGGGACGTGGATCAAGCTCGCGCTGACCGGCAACATGTCGACCGGCGGGACGTCGATCGACCGGACGATGGAGGCCCACCCCGACAACGTCGAGATCGCCGAGACGGCGGCCCGCGTCGTCGGCCTCGACGTGGCCGGCATCGACTTCATCTGCCCGGACATCGCCACCCCGGTGCGCGAGACGGGCGGGGCGATCGTCGAGGTCAACGCGGCGCCGGGCTTCCGGATGCACACCCACCCGACGGAAGGCGAGCCGCAGTACGTCGCCCGGCCGGTCGTGGACTCCCTCTTCCCGCCCGGAACGGCCGCGCGGATCCCGATCATGGCCGTCACCGGCACGAACGGGAAGACGACGACCGTGCGGATGATCGCCCACATCCTCAAGCTCATGGGGCGACGGGTCGGCATGACCTCGACCGACGGCATCGTCGTCGACGGCCGGCTCATCAAGAAGGGCGACATGAGCGGCCCGAAGTCGGCCCAGATGGTCCTCCAGAACCCGACGGTCGACACAGCGGTCTTCGAGGTCGCCCGCGGTGGCATCCTCCGCGAGGGCCTCGGCTACGACCGCAACGACATCGCCGTGGTGACGAACGTGACCGGCGACCACATCGGGCTCGGCGGCATCACGTCGCTCGGCCAGCTGGCGAACGTCAAGGCCGTCGTGGTCGAGTCGGTTCCCCGGTCGGGCACGGCCGTGCTCAACGCGGACGACCACCTCGTCGCCCGGATGAGCCGCCACTGCGCCGGTCGCGTCGTGTACTTCTCGATGTCGACCGTGAAGGGCGAGGAGGGCTTCGACCGCATCGACGGCCATTGCGGCCGGGGCGGCGCCGCGTTCGTCGTCCAGGAGGCGCCCGAGGGGGAGCTCGTCGTCCTCAAGCACGGCCCGCGGACGATGCCGGTCCTGTACACGCACCTCATCCCGGCGACGTTCGGCGGGCGGGCACGGATGAACGTCGCCAACGCGCTGGCGGCGGCCGCGGCGGCCTGGGCGGCCGGCGCCCACCTCCACGACATCCGGCAGGGCCTGCGGACGTTCTCGACGTCGTTCTTCCAGGCTCCCGGCCGCCTGAACCTCGTCGAACTGGGCGGCGGGGCGCGCGCGGTCATCGACTACTGCCACAACGTCGACGGCATGCGCTACCTGGCCGACTTCGTCGACCGGATGATGACCGACTCGGCCGGGCCCGGCGGCACGGGCAAAGAGCGGCGGCGCGCACGAGCTGCTCCGCCGAGTCCGGATCGGCGGGCGCGGAAGGGGCGTGCGATCGGCGTCATCGGCATCCCCGGCGACCGGCGAGACGAGGACCAGGCCGAGTACGGGGCCGTCGCCGCGGGTGCGTTCGACGAGATCGTCGTCCGCGAGGACAAGAACCTGCGGGGTCGCGACCCTGGCGAGACGGCCGGGAACGTCCTCGCGGGCATCGAGCGAGCGCGAGCGGCCGGCGGCGCTCGGACGACTGCTGCCGAGGCGATCCTCCTCGAGATGGACGCGGTCCGTGCGGCGCTCGGGCGTGCCCGTGCCGGGGACCTCGTGGTCATGTGCGTCGACGACGCGGTCGGGGTCTACCGCGAGACGATCGCCGCGGCCGGTGGCGTCGGCGGCGGGACGGCGTTCACCGATCCCGGCGAGCTGGAGGCGCCGGAAGGCTGAAGTCCTGACGAACCGGTGCACCGACGCCGCTGACGGAGGTCAGGCCCGCGGGCGGTCCTGAAGGCGCGGGACGAGGGCAGTGAGCTCCGAGGCGACGTCGATCGGCCGTGCGCCGAGCTCGCGGAGGAGATCGAACACCTCCTCGCGCTCCTCGTGGCACATGAGGACGATGACCCGGGGCGCGTCGGCCCCCCGGCCGTCTCCGCCGGCGCCGGCCTCGTTCAGCTCGGCGCGGAGCGCGGCCGTCTCGGACGGGTAGACCGGCACGTCGGCCGTGCTGCCCGCGGACCGGCCACCGCGGAGGCCGGACCGAACCCCCGCCAGCAGCTCGCCGACGATCGACTCGCGGCTGCGACCGCGCAGGTAGCGCGGCGTCTCCTTGATCGCGACACGCTGGGCGCGCCGGGCGGCGATCCGGCCGATGCCCCGGAGCGTGTCGTCGGGGCGGTCGCCGGCCGTGCCGATGATCGCGGTGATCGGCGCAGCCCGGCCCGCGGCGCCGCCGGCGATGCCCTCGGCGACGTCGAGGATCGCCTCGACGCCCGCCTCGTTGTGGGCGAAGTCGACGATGACGATCCGCGACCCGAGGCGGAAGATGTTCAGCCGGCCGGGCGACCGGTCGGTCGTCGGCCGGAAGTCGCGCAGTCCCTCGCCGACGTCGTCGATCGTCGCGCCCAGTGCCCGTGCCCCGCCCGCCGCGGCGAGGGCGTTCGCGACGTTGTAACGGGCGAGGCCGCCGATCGTGATCGGCACCTCGCGGACCTCCGCGAGGAGGCGCTCGCGCGAGCCGGGACCCTCGACCTCGACGAGCGAGCCGTCCCGCAGGAGGTACGCGCGGCCGCCTCGGCGAAGCTGACGGCGAACGACGGCGGGAGCCGACGCCGCGACCGAGAAGAAGGCGACCTTCGCCCGGACGTGACCCGCGACAGCCGCGACATGGCGGTCGTCCGCATTGAGGACCACCCATCCGTCGGGCTTCGTGATCCGGCAGATCGTCGCCTTGACCTCGGCGAGCTCCGGCAGCGTGTGGATGCCCTGGAGGTCGAGGTGGTCGGACGTGACGTTCGTCAGGACGCTCGCGTCGTTCGATTCGTATCCGACCCCCCGCAGGACGATCCCGCCGCGCGCGGTCTCGAGGACCGCGACGTCGACGTCGCGCCGGCCGAGGATCTGTCCCGCGCCCCCGGGGCCGGTCCAGTCGCCCGGATCGACCATGCGCTCGTTGACTAGGACGCCGTCCGACGTCGTCGTGCCGACCTTCCGGCCGGCGCGGACGAGGATGTGGGTGATCAGCCGCGTGACCGTGCTCTTGCCGTTCGTCCCGGAGATGCTGACGATCGGCATCGACCGGTCCTCGTCGCGGATCCACGTCGGCGGTTCGGCTCGGGCCGCCCCGATGATCGCCTCGTGGCGCTCGACGAGACGGGCCTGCCCGGGGGTCAGCCGCGTTCGCCGTCCGGTCGGCACCTCGCGGTCGGCGAGGGCATACGCGGCCTCGGCGATCGCCGTGCCGCGGTCGGCGCCGACCCACGGCGACGTGACGATCCAGTGGCCGGGGTCCGAGGAACGATGGACCCGCACGCCGGCGGGGCTCCCGACGACGTCCGACTGGAGCCGCCGGACCCAGCCGACGGTGAGCCCGATCGGGTCCGGCCAGGCGGTGGACGGCACGCTCGCCCCGAGCCGGACGAGGGCGTGCGATCCGGGCTCCCGGACCCCGTACCACGTCCGACGGCGCCCGATGGCGACCTCGAGCTTGACCGCCGGCTCGAGCCGGTAGACGTTCGGTCCCTCGAGCAGGCGGACCTCGACGAGTCGCACGATCGGGGCAGGATAGCAAGCGTCACCGCGGCTAGACTGCCGCGGATGGCCGATCCGACCGACTCCCCGAGCGCGTCGACCGCTTCCTCGCCCGACTCCCCGAGCGCCCCCGGGCCGCTCGTCTCGGGGGCGGAGCTCGAAGCACTGCGGCGCCTCGTCGGCGCCGCGGAACCTGAGTTCCTCGACGAGCTCGCTGCGCTCGTGAACATCGACTGCGGGAGCTACACGAAGGCCGGCGTCGACGAGGTCGGCCGGCGGACGCGGGCGTTCCTCGAACGCATCGGCGCCCGGGTGGAGGTCCATCGCCACGACGCGCTGGGCGACACGGTGGTCGGGACCTTCGACGGCACGCCCAACGGCCCGCGCCTGATGCTCGTCGGCCACATGGACACGGTCTTCGACGTAGGGACGGCCGCTGCTCGTCCGTTCCGCATCGAGGGCGGCCGCGCGTACGGCCCCGGCGTCACCGACATGAAGAGCGGGCTGCTGGCCGGGCTCCACGCCCTGCAGGCGCTGAGGGACCTCCGAGGTGACGGCCCCGGTCCGTGGCTGCCGTTCGAGCGCCTGACGTTCATCGCCAACCCGGACGAGGAGATCGGCTCGCCGTCGTCGACGCCGATCATCCGCGAGGTCGCCGGGGACGCGGACGCCTGCCTGGTGCTCGAGTGCGCGCGCGAGAACGGCGACATCGTCAGCTCGCGCAAGGGCATCCTCGACGCCCAACTCGTCGTCCATGGGCGGGCCGCCCACGCGGGCGTCGAGCCCGAGAAGGGCCGCAGCGCGATCCTCGCCGCGGCGCAGCTCGTGCCCGCGCTCCACGGCCTCACGGGTCGCTGGCCGGGCGTGACCTGCAACGTGGGGGTCATCCGCGGCGGAACACGACCGAACGTCGTCGCGGAGGAGGCGCGTCTCGAGGTCGACCTGCGAGCGATCACCCGACCCGACCTCGAGGCGGCCGAGGCCGAGGTCCGTGCGCTCATCGCCCGACCGGCCGTTCCCGACGTCACCATCGACCTCGAGCCGATGGCGCGCT
>VBHW01000428.1:578-863 GCA_005881055.1 Chloroflexota bacterium | reverse complement strand
CCTGCAGATGCGATCGAGCTGGTCGACCTCCAGCGCGCGCTTTCGCACCTGAAGCCGGACGACGGGCAGCTCCTGGCCCTGCTTTTCGTCGCGGGCTTCGACTCGACGGAGATCGCCCGACACGTCGGCGGCTCGCCATCCGGCGTTCGTAGCCGACTCGCGCCAGGACGACCTAGCGCACGGCCCTCAAGGCGAGGATGGATGCGACAGCATCGAGCCCTTCAAGTCCAGAACCGCACCACCGTGCGCCGACGGGGCAGCCGAGTAATGACGAACCGTCATCCG
>VBHW01000428.1:0-266 GCA_005881055.1 Chloroflexota bacterium | reverse complement strand
TCTCGACACCGTGCTCGAGAACGGTCTGGCCGTACTCCGGGAGCAACTCTGGATCGTACAACTCGGTCTCCTCGGCCCTCAGGGTGACGCAGCCTAAGGCGCGTCAGGAGAGGACCGTACCACCCCGCCGTCTCGCCACAGTTCCTACCCCCGTCAACCAGCTCCCGCAGGGGCGGGCGCGATGTTCTGGTTCAGGTGGAAGGCGTTCTTCGGATCCCAGCGACGCTTGAGCTCGACCAGGCGTGCGAAGCGCTCTGCGTCATAGC
>VBHW01000427.1 GCA_005881055.1 Chloroflexota bacterium | reverse complement strand
GGAGATGACGTGGTCCCAGGCCTGCGCCATGCGACTCACACGGCATGGATTAGCCGAGCCGGTCGCGCCGGAGCGGCTCGCCGAGCAGGTGGAGATCATGTGCGGTGCACATGCCCAGGTGATGTCCGCGGCCGAGCTGTCGATCGGACTCCGCGTCAGTGGCGCCACTCGTGCCGATGTGCGAGGCGCGCTTTGGGCCGACCGGAGCCTGATCAAGGCGTACGGCCCCCGCGGAACCGTTCACCTGTTGGCTGCAGCCGATCTCCCGATGTGGACCGGCGCCCTGTCCGCCATGCTCGAGCGGCCGAGGTTTCCAGAGGGTGTCCGACTGTCGCCCGACCAGCAGGATCGGGGAGCAACTCTGGATCGTACAACTCGGTCTCCTCGTCCCTCAGGGTGACGCAGCCTAAGGCGCGTCAGTAGAGGACCGTAGCACCCCGCCGTCTCGCCACAGTTCCTACCCCGGTCAACTACCTCCCGCAGGGGCGGGCGCGATGTTCTGGTTCAGGTGGAAGGCGTTCTTCGGATCCCAGCGACGCTTGAGCTCGACCAGGCGTGCGTAGCGCTCTGCGTCATAGCAGTCGCGGACCCGCGCGCCCCAAGGCGAAGCGCTCGCCGGGGTCTTACGCAATTACCTCTTCGCCTACGGCCCGGCCACGCCCGAGCAGTTCGGGCGCTGGCTCGGCGTTTCGGCGAGCTGGGTCGAGCGCTGCTTCGAGGCGCTCGGGGACGAAGCCGAACGGGTCGATCTCGATGGCACGGAGTGCTGGATGGTCGGCCCGACGACGGAGCGGGCCGGGGGCGAGCCGGGTGGCATCCGACTCCTGCCCTACTTCGATGCCTACGCGGTCGGGTGCTATCCGCGCGAGAAGGTCTTTCCGGGACGGGCGTTCGATCGAGCGCTGACGGGCGGCCAGGCGGGCAACGTGCCGGTCGTGCTCATCGACGGGGTCGTCCGCGGAGTCTGGCATCAGCGCCGTTCCGGAACGAAGGTCGAGATCACGCTTGAGCCGTTCGTGGAGCTGACCGCGCGGCAACGCCGCGAGGTCGACGGACAGGCCGCACGAATCGGCGAGGTTCTCGAGGCACGCGCGTCGTGGGTTATCGGCGATGTGACCGTGGGCCC
>VBHW01000426.1 GCA_005881055.1 Chloroflexota bacterium | reverse complement strand
GTCGACGCGGGCCTCGTCGTCGGACAGGCGGACGACCATCGGCTCCTCGACGTCGTACTCGTCCTGGATCTCGCCGACGATCTCCTCGAGGAGGTCCTCGATCGTCACGAGGCCGGCCGTGCCGCCGTACTCGTCGAGCACGATCGCGAGGTGGACCTTGCGCCGCTGGAGCTCGTGCAGGAGGTCGTCGATCGACATGCCCTCGGGCACGAACACGGGCGTGCGGAGGAGCTTGCGGAGCGGCGGCCTCGGATCCGAGCTGTCCTTGAGGAACGGCAGGAGGTCCTTCGCGTAGAGGATGCCCACGACCTCGTCGATCGAGGTCCCGTAGACGGGCACGCGCGAGTGGCCCTCCTGGACGACGGTGTCGATCGCCTCCTCGAACGTCGCGTCCGCCGCGAGGGCCACGATCGCGATGCGCGGGACCATGACTTCGTGGACGCGCCGCTCGCCGAGCTCGATGACCGCGTGGATCATCTGCTCCTCCTCGGCCTCGAGGATCCCCTGCTCGCCGCCGCGCTCCACGATGAGGCGGAGCTCTTCGGCGCTGATCTGCGCCTCGGCGGGGACGTCCGCCCCGAACAGCCGGGTGATCGCGCGCGTGATCGCCGTGAGCACCGTCACGATCGGGCCGAGCACACGCGCCAGGAGGTCGACCGGGCTCGACAGGACGAGCGCGAACCGCTCGGGATGGGCAAGCGCGAGTGTCTTCGGGACGAGCTCGCCGAACACGATCGTGAACAGGGCGAGGATCGCGGTCACGACGACGAGCGCGATCCCCTCGGCCGAGGCGCGCAGTACATCGACGCGCTCGAGGAGGCCCTTGAGGCCGGACACGAGGTTGACGGCCGCGTACGCCGACGCGAAGAAGCCGAGGAACGTCAGGCCGAGCTGGATGACCGCGAGGAACCGTCCGGGATCGTTGAGCAGCCGGCGCACCCGCTGGGCCGACGGCCGGCCCTCCTCCACGAGCTGGTCGACCCTGCTGCGGCGGATCGACACGAGCGCGATCTCCGACGCGACGAAGAAACCCTCGAGGATCGTCAGGAGGACGATGACGAGGAGCTCGGTGATCGGCAGGCTCACGTGGAACGTCCCCGGGCCGGCAGCGACTCGCCGCTCGCGGGAGGCTCCGGCCGTGGCGCGCGGTCCGGGTCGTCGGGACTCCGCACGGCCGGCGGAGGCTCGCCTCCTTCCGGATCGCTCACGGTCTCTGTGTTGGCCGCCCCGTCGGCGGTCGTCACGCATCCGGGCCGGGACGCCGACCGCCAGCTTGCCCGGCGGCACGTCGCGGGTGACGACCGCCCCCGCGCCGGTCTTCGCGCCGTCGCCCACGGTGAGCGGCGCGACGAGCATCGTGTCGACGCCGAGGAAGACGCCCTCGCCGATCGTCGTGCGGTGCTTCGACCGCCCGTCGTAGTTGGCCGTGATCGTTCCCGCCCCGATGTTCGTCCGGTCGCCGACGTCCGCGTCGCCGAGGTAGCTCATGTGGTGCTGCTGGACGCCCGCGCCGAGGCGGCTGTTCTTCACCTCGGCGTAGTTGCCGAGCCGCGCACCGGGCCCGATCGAGGAGCCCGCCCGCAGGTGGCTGAACGGCCCGACCTCGACGTCGTCGGCCAACTCGGATCCCTCGAGCACGCTCGCCCAGACGACACAACCCCGGCCGATGACCGAGTCGACGACCTGGCTGCCGGTCCCGATCCGGGTGCCGGCACCGATGCGCGTGCTCCCACGCAGGATGACGTTCGGCTCGAGGACGACGTCCGGCTCGAGCTGCACGGTTGTGTCGATCCAGGCGGTCGCCGGATCGATCATCGTCACGCCGGCCACCATCCAGCGCTCGTTGAGGGCGCCGCGCATCCTCCGCTCCGCGTCCGCTAGCTCTGCGCGGTCGTTGATGCCGAGCAGCGTGCCGTCGTCGTCGACCGTGACGTCCGCCGCGCCCCCGTCATCGCGGGCCATCGCGACGAGCCCCGTCAGGTACAGCTCGCCGGTGGCGGGCGAGGGTTGGATGTCGCCGATGCATCGCCGGAGCCACGGCACGTCGAAGGCGTAGAGCCCCGCGTTGATCTCCGTGAGATCGAGTTCTCCCGGGGTCGCGTCCTTCGCCTCGACGATCCGCTCGACGGCGCCGTCGCCGGCGCGCACGACCCGGCCGAGCCTGCCCGGCGTGCCGGTCCGCACGACGGTGAGCGCCATCGGTGAGCCGGTGGACCGCCGGACGGCGAGGAGGCGGGCCAATACCTCCGCGCCGAGCTGGGGCACGTCGCCGTTCACGACGAGGGCCTCGCTGGCGCCCTCCGGGATCGAGCCGAGCGCGGCACGCACCGCGTCGCCGGTGCCGCGCGGCTCGTCCTGCGTGGCGAAGTCGGCGTGGCCGGCGAGAACGTGCCGGATCGCGGCCGTGGCCGGGGAGACGACCACGATCGGCCGATGGTCAGGGGCCGCGGCGGCGGCCGCATCGAGCACGTACGCGAGCATGGGTCGGCCGAGCAGGGGGTGGAGGAGCTTCGGTTGCACGGACCGCATCCGCGTGCCCAGGCCTGCCGCGAGCACGATCGCGACGGCGGATGGTTTGGCGCCCGGTCGGGGGCCGGTCACGTACTGGGCTGCCGGACGGCGTTGCGCGGCTGTGACGCTGAATGCCCGGCGCGATCGTCGTCCGGCGAACGAGGGGCAGATTTCATCGAAGGGCGGCATCGTAGGTGCCGCCCATCGCGGGTGTCAAACGAACGGGATGCTGGGCACTGGCTCAAATTGTTGCGTTTAGCAGTGATGGCGCTACGAGGGCGAGTCCTGATGCCCGGTGGCGCATCAA
>VBHW01000088.1:8805-15137 GCA_005881055.1 Chloroflexota bacterium | reverse complement strand
CCTTGCCGTCGGCCCGTGCCCGCTCGATCTGCTCGTACGCGGCGCCCTCGACGCAGCCGCCGCTCACCGATCCGGCGATCCGACCATCGGCAGCGCCGAGGAGCACCGCTCCCTCCGGCCGGGGAGCCGATCCGAACGTCCGGACGACGACCGCCCGGCCGACGTCCACGCCGTCATCCTGCCAGGCCCGGAGCGTCTCGACGAGCTCGCGCATCCGGATCCCCTACGCCAGCGGCCGGGCGGCCGTCGGTCCGGCGCCCGGGCGATCCAGAGTCCGGGGCGGCCTCGCGTCGTGAAGCGGCGCCGAGCGGGCGCGGCCCGGAGCCATGCGGACCGTCCACGTTTCCGAGGAATCCCGCCCGGAGGAGCCACCGATGCCCGTCCGTCGCGGTCGTCCGCGGAGTCGCGAGTGCGGCGACGACCGTTCCGCGAGGAGCCCGCCGAGCCGCTCGAGGCTGCCGAGCGTGCCAGCCGCGACGAAGTCGTCGATGAAGGGGTACGCCGCCCTCATGCCCGCGGCGAGCGGCTCGTAGCCGGTCGCCCCGGCGAGGGGGTTCAGCCAGATGAGCCGATGGCAGTTCCGCTGGAGCCGCGCGGTCTCGGCCGCCACGAGACTCGGATCGCCGCGGTCCCACCCGTCGGAGACGACGATGACGACGCCGCTCGAACGGAGGACCCGCCGCGCCCAGCGATGGTTGAAATCGCGGAAGCTCTCGCCGATCCGCGTGCCGCCCGCCCAGTCGCTGACGGTCTCGGAGACCCGCCGCAGCGCCGCGTCCCGGTCGCGATCCCGGAGGACGCGGGTCACCCGCGTCAGCCGCGTGCCGAAGACGAACGACTCGGTCCGCACGCGGTTCGACGCGGCGAGCGCCTGGATGAACCGGAGGAGCAGGCGGGACTGGCGTTCCATCGAGCCGCTGATGTCGCACAGGACGACGATCTGGCGGGGGCGACGGATCGGTCGGCTCCAGACCCAGTCGAGCGCCTCCCCGCCCGTCGCGAGGTTCCGCCGAAGCATCGCCCGCGGGGCGACCCGACGGCCGCGATGGTGGAGCTCCTGGCGCCGCGTCCGGCGTTTCTCGAGCTCGGGCACGAGGAGGTCGATGAGGCGTTCGGCGTCGTGGAGCTCGGCGGTCGTCATCCTGTCGAACTCGCGGTGGCGGAGCACCTCCGAGGCGCTGTACGCATCGGGCGCGATGACGAATCCCTCGACCGGAGCCGCGGCGTCATCGTCCTCACCGGCCGGCGACGGCAGCCCTCGCTCGCGCAGGATCGCCCGCTCTCCGGGCCCGTCCAGCGACCCCTCGCCCTCGTCGGCAGCGTCGGCGTCCGAAGGCTCGGTGTCGGCGGGCGGATGCGGCCATTCCGTCGGCGGCAGCTGGAACCCGCGCCGCCGCCAGAACCGGTCGAACGCGGCGTCGTACGGCTCGCGCTCGTCGCGTCGACGGACGAACACCGCGGCGCCGGCCGATCGCACCTGCTCGCGATCGCCGATCTCGACGAGCGTCAGGGCCCGCGCGAAGTCGATCACCGCGCCGAGGTCCACGCCGAGCCCGACGGTCCGCAGGATCCGCGCGAAGATGACAGCCTGGCCGAGCAGGCGGTCGCCGTCGACGTCGGGATCCCGGCCGGACCGCGGGCGGGTGCGGTCAACCACCGGCGGCCACCTCGTCCAGGTAGCCGGCCGCGGTCTCGCCGCGGATGCGCCGGACGTCCTCCTCGTATTTGAGCACCACGCCGAGCGTCTCGTCGACGAGCGCGGGCTGCAGCTCGCGGGCACCGAGGGCGAGGAGCGCCGACGCCCAGTCGAGGGTCTCGGCCACGCCGGGCACCTTCGTGAGGTCCGCCTCGCGCAGGCGATGGATGAAGGCGACGACCTGTGCGGCGAGTCGCTCCGGTGCGTCGGGCACGCGGGTCAGGACGATCTCGAGCTCGCGCGACCGGCTCGGGTAGTCGATCCAGTGGTAGAGGCAGCGCCGCTTGAGGGCGTCATGGACCTCGCGGGTGCGATTCGACGTGAGGACCACGCGCGGCGGCACCTCGGCCCGGATCGTCCCGATCTCGGGCACGGTGACCTGGAAGTCGGAGAGGATCTCGAGGAGGTAGGCCTCGAACTCCTCGTCGGCGCGGTCGATCTCGTCGATGAGGAGGACGGGCGCGAGCCCGTCGTGGCTCTCGAGCGCCTGGAGGAGCGGCCGCCGGATGAGGAACTCGGGCCCGAAGATGCCCCGCCCGTCGCCGACGTCGCCGCGCGCCTCGCGGAGCCGGATCTCGAGCATCTGGCGCGGGTAGTTCCACTCGTAGACGGCGTTCGCGACGTCGAGGCCCTCGTAGCACTGGAGCCGGATGAGCCGTGTCCCGAGGCTGGCCGCGAGCACCTTCGCGAGCTCGGTCTTGCCCACGCCGGCCTCCCCCTCGAGGAGGAGCGGCCGGCCGAGCTCGAGGCCGAGGAACACCGCCGTCGCGAGGGCCCGGTCGCAGATGTAGCCGTGCTCGCGGAACGACCGCTGGAGCGACTCGATCGAGCCCGCGCCGGACGGCTCCGTCGCGATCGTCCGCGTCTCTGGTTGGCTCACCGGGCGAGTCTACAGCGGGCAGCCCGGCAACCCGGGCGGTGCGCCGGCGACCCTATCCCTCCGGGGCCTCGAGCTCGCGCGCATACGACGGGAAGCGGAAGCGCATGTCGCGCGTGAGGATGCCCCCGTGACCGAGCCGGGCGACCGTGCGCGGCGAGGCGGGCTCGCCGGACAGGAGGCGCGGCAGCAGCAGGTCGGCGGCCGTTGCCTTCGAGTAGGCGCCGCACGTCGGCAGGCCGAGGATCGCCGTCCGGCCGACGCGAGCGAGCCAGAGCATCGACCCCGGGTGGGCAGGCACGCCTCGGCGGACGATCGACCCTCCGAGGGCGTCGATCGCGACGAAGAACGGGTCGGACGGATCGGTGCTCCGCGCACCGGCGGTCAGGATGAGCGTCGCGCGCCCGCGACCGCGGCCGCGGCCTCGCGAGAGCGCGGCGATCGCGCCCTCGACTGCCGCCGGCGCATCCGAGACATACGTGATCGCGACGATCGACGAGCCGAGTCGCTCCACCTTCTCGCGAACGCTCCGCTCGAAGCGCTCGCGCGCCGCGCCGCTGATGCGCTCGCTCACGATGACCCCGACACGCGAGGGCACGAACGGCGCGACACGGACGACCGGTCGCGCACGCCGGGCGATCGATTCCGCCTCATCGAGGATCGTCTCGGCCACGAAATGCGGTGCGATCTTGATGCTCGCCACGAGCGCCCCGGTCTCGACGACCTGGCCGTCGAACACGGTGAAGACCTCGAGCGGGTCGATCCGATTCAGCCGCTCGAGCGCCGCGGTCCGGACGTGGACGACCCCGTCCTCCGTCGCCACCAGGTCGACCCGGCTCTGGGTCGGGCCCCTCGTCGTGAGGCCACCGCCGGCCACCGCGGCGGCGAGCCGCGCCGCGGCCTCGTCCTCGTGGACGTCGCCCGGCTCCAGCAGGAGCACCGCGAGGGGATGGCCGCCCGGGAAGGCATCCGGCGCCTCGGCGAGCCGCGCGAGGTCGTCGTCCGTCAGGCGGCGGCCCTTCGCCCAGCGCCGGCCGCCGACCGTGACGTCGCGCGGCAGCACCGCACCCACGAGCTCGACATCCGGGGCGCGCCCGGGCACGATCCGCTCGAGACGCACGCCTCCGCTACCGCGCCGGTGAAGCCGCGCTCACCCGAGCGCCGCGAGCGCGCCCTCCACGGCTCGCCGGACGTAGATGCCGGCCATCTGGGCCCGGTATTCCCGATCGGCATGGATGTCCGACGCGACGGTCTGGCCGTCCGCGGCGTGAGCCGCGGCAGCCTTGATCGCCGACGCGGAACCGTCCGAGCCGACGAGTGCCGCCTCCACGGCCGCGGCGCGGTACGCCACGTCGCCGACGCCGGTCACGCCGACCTGGGCCATCGAGATGGCACCGGTCCCGCCTCCCTGGCGCCCGACGACGGCCGCCACGCCGACGATCGAGTACCCCGAGGCCGGCTGTGCCAGCTTCCTGTACGCGGACCCGACCGAATCGGACGCCCCGGGCAGTCGGATCTCGGTGAGGATCTCGCCCGGACGGAGGGCCGTCTCGAAGGCGCCCTGGAAGAACGCGTCTGCCGGGATCGTCCGCTCTCCGCTCGAGGAGCGGGCGACGAGCGTCGCGCCGAGCGCGAGGACGACCGCCGGGATGTCCGAGGCCGGGTCGGCGTGGGCGATCGAGCCGCCGATCGTGCCCCGGTTGCGCACCTGGACGTCGGCGATCCCGGGCACCGCCTCGGCGAGGCACCGGTAGCGCATGGCCGCCGGCGAGTCGAGGAGGTCGCGGTACGTCGTCAGGGCGCCGATGGCCAGGCCCCCATCCGCCAGCTCGCGGATGCCCCGGAGCTCGCGGAGACGGCCGATGTCGATGAGGCGTTCCGCCCCGGCAAGCCGCAGCTTGAGGAGCGGCAGGAGGCTCTGGCCGCCGGCCAGCAGCTTCGCGTCGCCGTTCCGGGCGAGGAGGCCGAGGGCCTCGTCGAGGCTCGCCGGGCGCTCGTAGGCGAACGCTGCGGGGATCATGGCTTCACCTCCGAGGCCCGCATCGCTCGCCAGACGGTCTGCGGCGTCAGTGGCATGTCGAGGTGGCGGATGCCGAGCGGCGAGAGGGCATCGACCACGGCGTTCACGACGGCCGGCGTCGAGGCGATCGTGCCGGCCTCGCCGATCCCCTTGACGCCGAGCGGGTTCACCGGCGACGGGGTCACCGTCGAGTCGAGCTCGAGCGTCGGCAGCCACGACGCACGCGGCACCGCGTAGTCGAGCATCGAGCCCGACAGCAGCTGGCCGTCGCCGCCGTAGACCGCGCCCTCCCAGAGGGCCTGGCCGACGCCCTGGACGATGCCGCCGTGAATCTGGCCGTCGACGATCATCGGGTTGATCCGGTTGCCGCAGTCGTCGACCGCGATGTAGCGGACGAGGTCCACGGCACCCGTCTCCTCGTCGACCTCGACCATCGCGATATGCGTGCCGAACGGCCACGTGCAGTTCGGCGTGTCGTAGTAGACGGTCTCGTCGAGATACGGCTCCATGCCCTCGGGCAGCGAGAAGCCGAGATCGAGGGCGAAGGCGATCTCCTGGATCGTCTTCTTCTTGTCGGGTGAGCCCTTGACGCGGTACTCGGCGCCATCGACCTCGATGTCGTCGACCGACGCCTCGAGCATGTGCGCCGCGTAGCGCCGCGCCTTCTCGCGGACCTTGCCGAGCGCCTTGACCGCCGCCGTCCCGCCGACCGCCGCGGTCCGGCTGCCGTACGACCCGTACCCGAACGGCGTGCCCTGCGTGTCGGAGTGCTGGACGATCACGTCGTCCATCGGCACGCCGAGCTCGTGGCCGACGATCTGCGCGTACGTCGTCTCGTGGCCCTGGCCCTGGGGCTGGGTGCCGATCGTGAGGATGACCTTGCCGGTCAGGTGGACCTTGACGTTGGCCGATTCCCACATCGCGGCGCCCCAGCCGTCGCCGACGGCGCCGATCCACTTCGAGGGCGCGACGCCGCAGATCTCGAGGTACGTCGAGAGCCCGACGCCGAGGTAGCGTCCGCGCTTGCGTGCCTCGGCCTTCGCCTTGTCGAGCTCGTAGTAGCCGGCCATCGTCAGCGCCTTGTTGAGCGCCGGCTCGTAGTTGCCGGAATCGATCTCGACGGTGGCACCGCCGGATGCCGTGAAGAGGCCCGACGGGTTCGTGTAGGGGAACGCATCGGGCGGGAGGAAGTTCTTGCGGCGGATCGCCGCGGGATCCATCCCGAGCTCGTCGGCGAGGAGGTCCATCGACCGCTCGAGGACGTACGTCGCCTCCGGCCGGCCGGCTCCCCGGTACGCGTCGACGAACGTCGTGTTCGTGTAGACGCCGAGGACCTCGCAGAAGACGTTCGGGATCCGGTACGGCCCGCACAGCACCCGGCCGTAGAGCGTCGTCGGGATGCCCGGCCCGATCGTCGAGAGGCGCCCGCCGAGGTTGGCGTACGTCTTGACCTTGAGTCCCGTCACCTCGCCGTCGCGCTTCGCGGCGATCTCGATGTACGTGATGTGGTCGCGCCCGTGGATCGTCGACTGGTAGCTCTCGGTGCGCGACTCGACCCACTTCACCGGCCGGCCGTCGAGCGCCTTCGAGGCGAACATGACGAGCGCCATGTCTGCATAGCAGTAGATCTTCGTACCGAACGCGCCGCCGATGTCGGGGCTGATCGTGCGGACCTTGTGCTCGGGGATGCCGGTCACGAAGGCCGTGAGCAGGAGCCGCTGGATATGCGGCGTCTGGCT
>VBHW01000088.1:8222-8766 GCA_005881055.1 Chloroflexota bacterium | reverse complement strand
GCGGACCTCCATCGGGTTCGGGATGAGGCGCTGGTTGACGATCCGCTGGCGGACGACGACCTCCGCGTCGCCGATCGCCTTGTCGGTCCCATCCCGGTCGCCGACGGTCCAGTCGAAGACGATGTTGTTGGGAGCGTTCTCGTGGAGCTGCGGGGCGCCCGGCTGGGTCGCCTTCTCGGCGTCCACGACCGAGGGAAGCGGCTCGTAGTCGACGTCGATCGCGCTCAGGGCGTCGACGGCCTGCTCGGGCGTGTCGGCCACGACGGCGGCGACCCCCTCGCCCGTCCACTTCACGCTGTCGGTCGCGAGCACACGCGGCGTGTTGATGTTGTTCTGGAGTCCCGCCGAGCCGCCGGCCGGCCAGGCCATGGGCAGCGGGTTGTAGGGGATGTCGGCGCCGGTGAAGGCCGCCAGGACGCCCGGCATCGACTTCGCCGCGTCGACGTTCACCGAGCGGATGTTCGCGTGGGCGTAGGGGCTGCGGAGGATGGCAAGGTGGGCCATCCCGGGTAGCTTGATGTCGTCGAGGTAGCGGCCCTTGCCG
>VBHW01000088.1:2242-8193 GCA_005881055.1 Chloroflexota bacterium | reverse complement strand
GACGTCGGTGGCCATCTCCTCCTCCTCGACCTACGACCCGGCCGGCGTCGCGCCGGCACCGGCCGGAACGGCGCTCCCGGTGCGGACCGTGGCGGCGGCATCGCGGACCGCAGCGACGATGTTCTGGTAGCCGGTGCACCGGCAGTAGTTGCCCTCGAGCGCGTGGCGGATCGCGTCCTCGGACGGATCGGTATCGCGCTCGATGAGGTCGGCGGCGGCCATGATCATGCCCGGCGTGCAGAAGCCGCACTGCAGGCCATGGTGCTTGCGGAACGATTCCTGCAGCGGGTGGAGGGCGTCGTCGCCGGCGAGTCCCTCGATGGTCGTGACGCTCGAGCCGTCGGCCTGGACGGCGAGCATCGCGCACGACTTCACCGCCAGGCCGTCGACGTGGACGGTGCACGCGCCGCATTGGCTCGTGTCGCAGCCGACGTGGGTGCCGGTGAGGTTCAGGTCCTCACGCAGGAACTGGACGAGGAGGCGTCTCGGCTCGACGTCCGCCTCCCGTCGTTCGCCGTTCACCACGAGCGAGATGTGTGACACCACCGAGCCTCCTTCCACGGGTCGCGAGAAGTCGGTCGCGAGAAGCGTGTGGCGCCTCCGCCCGATGGTCTGGGTCGGGTGGGGTGGACTACGAAGTGTCCCCCTCCCGGGCCCCGGAAGCAAGCCGAACATACGAGGACCGGCCGAGCGAGCTCGGCCGGTCCCGGTCCACGTTCCCGTGGTTCGCGATGGTGCCGGTGACGGCGACCGGACCCTGCCGGCGACGTCAGGACACGGCGGCTGCCCGCCTCAGTCGAAGATGTCCTTGATGCCGTCCCAGGCGGCCTCGGCCGTGCTCTCGGCGAACTTGCCGACGGCGGACGCGCCGTCCTCGATGGCCTCGACGTGCTCGCCCTTGTCCCACGCTGCCCCGGCGTTGTCCCAGTCGTTGGCCGCGGACTGCGCGCGCTCGGGGTTCTGCTCGACGGCGGCGGTCGACCACTTGTCGCTCGCGCCGGTCGCCTGATCGATCTTGTGTCCGATCTCCTGTCCGATCCCGAAGGCCTCTTCGACCTTCTCGATGACTTCCTTGGCCTCTTCGACCATCGGTGGGTCCTCCTGTCGCCGGCCGGCTGATGGGCACGCATTGGGCAGGCCCTCGACCCCGGTGGCCCCGCGGGGATACGACGCACGATAGCGGGCGCCGCAACCCCCATAGGTCAACCGGCCGACGCGCCCTCGGTCGCCGCGCCGGCGTCGGTAGCGTCGGCGGCGTCGGCGGCGTCGGCGGCGTCGGCGATCTCCAGAGCGAAATACGTCCCGACGGCGAGGATGTGCCGCCGCGCCAGGCGATAGACGACGTTCCCCGGAAACGGGTGCTGCCATGTCGCCAGGATCGCCCGGTCGCGATCGGGGCCGGGCTCGAGGCGCCGGGCCCGGATTGGCACCGCCGCCGGCCAGGAGAGGACGAGCGAACCACCGCCCGCCGCAGCCAGGTTCCGCGTCCAGGCCGTGTCGCCGTTCGGATGCCCGATGAACCAGTCGCCGTCGCTCCGCAGGAGGCCGACGAGCACGCGCCGGTCGGTGCCGCTTCGGCGGCCGATGACCCGCAGCTCGACGACGTTGCCGAGGCCATTGCCGCGCCACCACGTCCTGATGAGCGGATCGAGGAGCCGGATGAACCGGTACTGCACCCGGAGGTAGACCGCCCAGGCCGAGGAGCGCCTCCGGTCGACCCGCGTCACCGGGGTCGGTCCTTCCGCTCCGGCGCCGGCGCGTACCGGCCGTATGCCGCGCTCCGGATGTCGATCGCTCGCGGATCGAGCGCGCGCGCGAGCGTGCCCGGAGGCGCGCCGTACAGGCGCGCGATCTCGCCGATCCGGCGCATCTTCAGCTCGGCGGCCGCCGCGTCGAGCGAGTGCATGTCGTTCGACGTTGCGACGCCCACGCGGTCGTGACCACGACCGCGCGTCGAGGCCGCATAGCCGATGGCATACGCGAGGATTTCGAGGCCGTCGTCGGTCGGCGTGCGTGCGTCGGCCGCGCCGACGATCACCCCCCGGTCGGCGGGCACGTCGACGACGAGCCGCCAGTTGTCCGGGCCGGCGCACAGGTCGAAGAGGTAGCTCCGGTACGGCGCGTCGAGGATCGTCGACGATCCGGCATCGTCGGCGTTGCCGCCACGGATCGCCAGGCTCATGTGGCCCCCGCCCACCCCGTCGAGCAGGCGCCGCTGCGACTCGACGAAGAGCCCCCGCTCGGACGGCGAGTCGCCGATCTCCGTCGCGGCGTCCTCGTCGACCTGGACCAGCGGGCAGCCGGCAGCGACGAGGGCGCGGAGCTCGGTGTTGAGCGACTCGGCGAGACCGAGCGTCAGCGCCCTCCGCCGCCGGGCGCCCTCGCCAGCCGCGCGGCCGAGCGTGAATGGCCCGACGACGGCCTGCTTGACGGCCCGATCCGTCGCCGTCGCGGCAAACGTCCAGTCCGCTACGGCGATCGGGGCGGTCCAGCCCGGGCGAGTCCCCCCGAGGGCACCGAGCCACCACGCCGTCCGGTCGGGGTGTCGCAGGCCACCATCGGTCACGGGCTCGAGGCCCGCTGCGACCTGGGCGGAGATCGCCGCCCGCACGAGCTCGTCGAGGCCGTTTGTGGCTGCGCCGGATCCCTCGGCGCCATGCCCGTCCGCGCTCGCGACCCGCGTCGGCCCGGTCGTCGGCGGCAGCGCAGGGATCGAGCCGCCGAGCGTGGCGAACATGCGGACGGATGCTAGCGCATCGAGTACGCTCGGCCCATGCCCACGATCGGGGAGACGCTGGCGGGCCGGTTCCGCATCGACGCCTCCCTGGGGGCCGGTGGGATGGCCTCCGTCTTCCGGGCCCGCGATCTCCGGCTCGACCGCGACGTCGCGATCAAGGTGCTCGCACCGAATCTGGCGGTCGATCCGATCCTCAGCGAGCGGTTCGACCGGGAGGCACGCGCCCTCGCGGCGATCAGTCACCCGAACGTCGTCGCGATCTACGACGTCGAGCCAGGCGACCCGGCCACTGGCCGCGAGCCGTTCTTCGTCATGGAGCTGTGCAGCGGCGGCTCCCTCGCCAACCGGGTGAACCGCGCCGGTGGGCGGCTGCCCCCGAACGACCTCGTCCCGATCGTCGCCGCGGTCGCCGGCGGCCTCGACGCACTCCACGAGGCGGGGCTCGTCCATCGCGACGTCAAGCCGCACAACGTCCTCCTCGCGTCCGACCGGGCGCGGCTCGGCGACCTCGGGCTGGCTCGGCCGGGCGACGCCGCCGAGTGGGACGGGCTCACGACGACCGGCGCCGCCATCGGGACGCTCGCCTACATCGCTCCCGAGCGGCTGGCCGGGGGGTCCGCGACGGCCGCCGGCGACGTGTGGTCCCTCGGTGCGATGACGTATCAGTCGCTGACCGGGCAGCTGCCCCGGCCGGCCGCCACGGTCGCGGAGCTCGTCGATCGACGGCTCGAGCCGCCCCTCCCGCCCTCGTCCGTCGATCCATCGCTCGGCACCGCGTTCGATCGGCCGCTCCTCGCGGCGCTCGACGCCGAGCCCTCGGCGCGCCCGAGCGCCCTCGCGTTCGCCGGACTGCTCGTGGGCGCGCTCGGCAAGTGGTCGCGTGACGAAGGTGGGGGCGCGCATCCGGTGACGCCCGCGGCGCGCCCCGTTGCACCCGCCGGAGCGGTGCCGCCGGCCGTCATTGCCGCCGCGGCACCGGCGGACCCCGGCGCAACGACGGCCCTCCATCCGCTCCCGCCTCCCGTCCGCCGGGGACGGGACGGGGACCGTCCGACCTCGAACCGCTGGCCGATCGCCGTCGGGGCCCTGGCCGGCCTGCTTGCCGCGCTCGTCATCGTCGGCATCCTCCTCTCGAACCGGGGCGCGGCGCTCGGGCCGTCGGGAAGCGCCGCGGCAGGGGGAAGCCCGTCGGTCGTCGCGAGCGCATCGCCGTCACCCTCCCTGTCCCCGTCGCCGTCGCCGACCGCCACGCCTCCACCGACGCCGACTCCGGACGCCTTCGCCGATGCGCGTGCGCGGCTCGCGGACGTGCGGACGGCAATCGAGGCGGCGAAGGGTGGCGACGGCCTGAAGGGCAAGGAGGCGAACACGTTGTTCGCGCTCGCCAACGACGTCGATCAGGCGATCCGGGCGCGCGACGAGTCGAAGGCGGGGTCCGCCGCGGACAGGCTCCTCGCGCAGGTCCGCAAGGACATCTCCGAGCGGCGAGTCACCGGCGCGCGCGCCAGCCGCCTGCTCGACGCGGCACAGGCACTCCGCGACGCGATCCCCAGCTCATAGCACCGGCGAGCGAAGGCGCGAACGGCACTTTTACGGTCGGCTTACATACCCGGGCGGCTCAGGCAGACCGGCTGGGTATCCTTCGCGGCGATGAAGACCATCCTGGTCGTCGACGACGAGCGGAACATCGTCGACCTCCTGCGGCTCTACCTCGAGAACGAGGGCTATGCGGTGATCGCCGCGGCCGACGGCGAGCAGGGGCTGGCGCTCCACGCGCGCCATGACCCCGATCTCGTGATCCTCGACCTCATGCTCCCGAAGGTAGACGGCTTCGACGTCTGCCGCGAGCTGCGCCGGCGGGGCGATACGCCGGTCCTCATGCTCACCGCCCGCGACGACGACGTCGACGCGATCGTCGGGCTCGAGCTGGGCGCCGACGACTACGTGACGAAGCCGTTCAACCCGCGAGCGCTCGTCGCCCGGGTCAAGGCGATCCTCCGGAGGACCGACATCACGAGCCGCGGTGGGCGGCCGATGGAGGTGGGCCCGCTGCGGATCGACCCGCGACGCCGCGAAGCGATGGTCGGCGAACGTCGCCTCGAGCTGCGGGCCCGGGAGTTCGACCTCCTCGCGGCGCTCGCCCGCGATCCCGGCGTGGTGCTCACCCGCGACGGGCTCCTCGAGGACGTCTGGGGCACCGACTTCCCGGGCGAGACGCGCACCGTCGACGTCCACGTCGCCGAGGTGCGCAAGAAGCTCGGCGACGACGGCCCGCCGATCGAGACGGTGCGTGGGGTCGGGTATCGCCTCGTGCCACCACCGCGCGAGCCCGTCCGCCCCGGCTGATCGGGGCTGATCGGGATGCCCCGCAGCCTCACGGCCCGCATCGCGCTCGCGTTCTTCGGCGTGGCGATCGTCACGTGGCTCGCGATCGCCGGCGCGCTGTTCCTGCTGCTGCGCCAGTTGCGGGCGGACCAGGCAGGCGGTCATCTCGAAGACGTCGCCACGCTCCT
Source organism: Chloroflexota bacterium (assembly GCA_005881055.1). Classification (GTDB taxonomy): domain Bacteria; phylum Chloroflexota; class Limnocylindria; order Limnocylindrales; family CSP1-4; genus C-114. The sequence continues at coordinate 2,943 of VBHW01000088.1, read as the reverse complement.
CGTCACGCAGGCGCGGGCAGCCATCGTGGCCGGCGACGTCCAGGGCGGGCTGGCGTCCATCCGCGACCAGGCGGCCGAGCTCGGGGCGAGCGTGTTCGTCGTGGGCGCCGGCGGCCGGATCGTCGCGGCGGAAGGCAGTCCCGCGCCGCCGCCCGGGACGTTCCAGGTCGATCTCGGCAGCGCCACGAGCCACGGCACGACGACGCTGCCCGGCGGCGGGCCGTACATCTTCGCGGCGACCTCGCTGCGCGGCGGGACCTTGATCGGCCAGCGCGCGTTCGTCGTCGCCCTGCCGGACAAGTCCGGCCGCGAAGCGCTCGGCGACCTGCTCGCGGCGATCCCCGCGGTGGTCATCGTCTCCCTCCTCGTGGGCGCGCCGGTCGCCTGGCTCGTCGCCCGCTCGGTCGGGGCGCCGCTGCGCCGTCTCGCCGCGGCCACCCGGGACGTCCCGAGCGCGCCGGTCGCCCAGCTCCAGCTCGAGGGCCCGAGCGAGGTCCGCGAGCTCATCGCGAGGTTCAACGCGATGACCGCCGAGCTGGAGGAGACGCGCGGCCGCGAGGCAGAGCTGCTCGCCAACCTCCGCCATGACCTCCGAACGCCGCTCACGGTCATCGCCGGGTTCGCCACCGCCCTCGCCGACGGGACGGCCACCGGCGAGGCCGCCGGCCGGGCAGCGGCGGCAATCGAGGACGAGGCCCGAC
>VBHW01000088.1:0-2117 GCA_005881055.1 Chloroflexota bacterium | reverse complement strand
CGGCGGCGGGATCCGGTGTCGAGCTCGTCGTGGACGAGCCGGCGGCCGAGAGCTCGGAGGACCTGCGCTTCGCGGCCGATCGCGTGGCCGTCGATCGGATGCTCGGCAACCTCGTCTCCAACGCCCTCGCCGCCGCTCCCCAACCGGGCGGACACGTGTGGCTCGCGGCCCGCCCGGTGCCGCCGGCCGAGGCCGATGGGCCGGGTCGGGTGGCCCTCTCCGTGACCGACGACGGGCCCGGCTTCCCGCCCGGGACCGTCGACCGGGTGTTCGAGCGGTTCTATCGGGCGGATCCGTCGCGCTCCGGCCTCGGCAGCGGCCTCGGGCTCGCGATCGTCCGCGAGCTCGCCGAGGCGCACGGCGGCACGGCGCATGCCGAGGGGGTCGCGCCGCACGGCGCGCGTGTGAGCGTCGTCCTGCCTCGCGTGCCGCAGCACGTCGGCTGACCGATTGCCGATCGGGAACCCTAGCGCGCGAGAAGGGTGCTCCGTGCACCGGCGGCCGCCCGATCGCCCAAACCAACGTTCCGGTGGTAGGCCTGCGTCCCGAGGATGAGGCCGACCGCGAGCACGAGGACGAGGGCAGCCAGGCCGAGGGCCTGGAGGACCGGGCCCGGGGCGATCCCGGTGGTGGCTCGACCGGGCAGCTGCCACATCCTGCCGAGCGTCGGCGTACCGGGCGGCAGGAGGATGAGGCCGAGCCACATCCCCGCCACGAGCCCTCCGACGTGTGCGGCGTTGTCGATCGAGCCGCCGCCCAGCCCGAACCCGAACGCGAGGTTGATGACGATGAGCGTGCCCACCTGGGCGCTGATCGCCCTGCTGCGCCGGTCGAGGACCGGGTGGTGGACGCGCGATGCGACGAGGACGACGCCGAAGAGCCCGAAGACGGCGCCCGACGCGCCGACCGACTGCGCCTCCGGGCCGAACACGAAGCTTGCGGTCGACCCGGCGATCGCCGCCAGTACGTACATGAAGGCCATCCGTGCCGGCCCATAGATCATCTCGACGACCTGGCCGACGAGGTAGAGGGCGTACATGTTGAACCCGAGGTGGATCCACATGAACGTCGGGTCCGGCGCGTGGACGAGGGTGACGGTCACGAGCCGCCACAGCTCGCCGTTCGCGACTGCCGCCTTGTCGAGCCAGAGCAGCGGGTAGATAGGGCCGTAGTCGATTGCGCGACGGGTCTCGTGCAGGCCCGCCCACGCGGCGATCGAGACGATGACCGTGAGGGCGATGATCCCGTAGGTCACGAACGGCATCTCGAGCCCGCGGCTTCGTCGGAAGTGGCGGGCGGCGGCCCGGGTGTCGCCCATCTCCTTGGACAGCCAGCCGAGGCGCGACGCGATCTCGGCCTTGTCGGCGACCGGCGCTCGCCGGTCCGCCTCCCGATACGCGGCGAGCGCCCCCGGGAGGCTGCCGTCCCGCACGCGTGCCGCGGCGATCTGGCGCCAGGCGAGGTACGTCGCGGGCGTCTCCGGCAGCTCGAGGACCTGCTCCCATGTCGCCAGCGCGGCGTCCTCGCGATCCATCCGCCAGAGCGCGTTGCCGAAGCCGTAGAGCGCCGATCCGGTGATCGACGGGTCGTCGAACCCGGCCACGCGCTGGTACGCGCGCGCGGCGTCCTCGACCTCGCCGGCCGCCAGCGAGGAGTCCGCGAACGCGAGCAGCTGGAGCGCGGTCTCCCGGTCGAGCGGACCCGGCGTGTTCGCATCCGCTCGGCCGTCCATGCCGCCGACTCTACTAGAACTTGGCTCCAGGCTTGTCCCTACACTTGGCGACATGGCCGCCGTCCCCGTCGCCCGCTGAATGTGCGGCCGTTTCACCCAGGAACGATCGGACACCGAGCTCGCCGACATCTTCGAGGCCGAGCCCCTGTCCGACGACCCGGGTGGCCGCTACAACGTCGCGCCGACGGATCCGGCTTCGGTCGTCGTCGAGCGTGATGGGCGACGGGCGATCAGGACGTACCGCTGGGGACTGGTCCCGCACTGGGCGACGAGCCCCTCCGGTGCGGCGCGGCACATCAACGCTCGCGAGGAGACGCTGCTGACGAGCGGGGCATTCCGGGAATCCTTCGCGCGGCGGCGGTGCATCGTCCCGGCGGATGGCTTC
>VBHW01000425.1 GCA_005881055.1 Chloroflexota bacterium | reverse complement strand
CGTCCCTCCCTCCATGGGATCCTCGATGCGCAGGGGACGCTGCGCGCCTATGCCGACGTCTCGAGGTTCGGGGACGTGATCGTCTTCTCGCGCATCCTGGGCCACGCCGACGATCTCGAGCACGGGCCGATGTATCTCCTCGTGAGTGAGGTGATCCGCTCGTGGGTTGAACGACGCGGGGCCAACGCATCACCGGCCTGGGCGATGTATGACACGTTCTGGGGAGCCTCGAGCGGCCTCGCCTATTTCAAGGAGCGGTGTGGCTTCCGCCCATATACCGTCGAGTGGGTCTGGTCCGACGACGCGCCGCCACCGGCCCGGGCCGGCGGTTCGCCGCTGGACGGGGGCGGCGCCAGGACGGCCGGCTCAACGGATGGCTGATCCCGGTCCCCGGCCGCGCCTTCGCGTCGGGATGGCCGTGTACGGGGACCTGACGTTCGACAGCAGGGTGCGACGCGAGGCGGCCACGCTCGCCCGAGCCGGCTACGAGGTCCGCCTCGTCTGCCTGGCCGACGAGGGGGACAGGCGAGACCTCCCCGACGGTGTCACGGTCCTCGTCCGTCGCCCGACGCGTTCGAGCGTGCTGCCCCGGTCGCCGAACCCCTTCCGCGTCCCCGGGGCGCGACGAGCACGGGCCGTGCTCGATCGAGTGGGCTGGCTCATTGGTTATGTCACAAACCTGCGGTCCTGGGGCCGCATGGTCGTCATCGCCGCCGGGGCGGTCGACGCCTGGCACGTGCACGATCTCCCTGCGCTCGTGGCCGTGCTCCCGCGCATCGCCGGCCGTATGCCGGTGGTGTACGACAGCCACGAGATCTTCCTCGAGACCGGCACCGCGCTCCGGCTGCCACGGCCCGGGCGCGCCATGCTCCGGTGGTACGAACGTCGAATCGTCGCCCGCACGTTCGCGGTCGTGACGGTGAATCAGGCCGTCGCTGAGGTCCTCGGGAAGCGGTACGCGCCCACGAGGCTCGCGGTGGTCCACAACTGTCCGGATCGCTGGTCGCGGCCCGTGCCACGGCCGGACCTTATCAGGCAGAGGCTGAACCTACCTCGTGGCACGCCGGTCGTCCTGTATCACGGGGCCCTGGGGCCGCACCGCGGCGTCGAGCAGCTGATCGCCGCGCTGGATGAGCCCGGCCTCGACGACGCACACCTCGTGCTCATGGGCAGCGGGCCGAGCCGGGAGAGCTACGTTGCGGAAGCCGCCAGGCCATCCCGGCGCGGGCGGATCCATGTCCTCGACCCCGTCCCGCCGGCGGCGCTCCTGCCCTGGGTCGCGTCCGCCGACGTCGGCGCCATGCCGATCGAGGCATCCACGCTCAACCACTACCTCTCCACGCCCAACAAGCTCTTCGAGTGTCTCGCGGCCGGGACTCCGGTGGTCGTCAGCGACTTTCCGTCGATGCGGGCCATCGTGGTCGACGATCCCGAGGGGCCTCTCGGCAGCACGTGCGACCCGGCACGCGTCGATCAGGTGGCGGTTGCGGTCCGTTCCGTCCTGGATCTCGACGCCGCGGCCTGGCAGGCTCTGAGCTCACGCTGCGTCCGCGCCGCAGGCGCCCGCTGGAACTGGGAGCGCGAATCGGCGACGCTCCTCGGCCTCTACGACGACCTCGCGACCGCCCGGCGCTGACCGTAAACGTCCGGTCCGATCGCTCAGCGCAAGGAGAACTGCAGGTCGCTGTTGCCCTGGTGGCTTCCGCTCGAGTAG
>VBHW01000087.1:1347-8065 GCA_005881055.1 Chloroflexota bacterium | reverse complement strand
TCGATCGTCGGCGCGGAGGGGACGTTCACGGTCCGGCCCGAGAAGATCCACCTCGCCGATCCCGATGCCACCGTGGGCGCCGACGAGTCGTCGGCCCGCGGCCGGATCCGCAGCGTCGTCTACCTCGGCTCCGACACGCGCTACGTCGTGGCGCTCGACGCCGGCGGAGAGCTCGTCGTCACCCAGCAGAACCTCGCGACCTCCTCGATGGAGGCGCTCGCGGCGCAGGGCAAGGCTGTCCGGCTCATCTGGAAGCGGCAGCACAACTTTCCCGTCACCGGCTGACGGGACGAGGAGGAGGAGCATGAATCGTCGTTCGCTGTTCGGTGGCCTCGCCGCGGTCGGCCTGGTCGCCTCCGCCTGTGGCGGCGGTGCGTCGCCATCGGCGGCCCCTGCCAGCCTGGCGGCCCCTGCGTCGGCATCCGCGCCGGCGAGTGCGGCGGCCAGCCCGAGCTCGAACCTGCCCCAGTCGATCGGGCCGGGCGAAGGCCAGCTGAACATCATCATCTGGGGCGGCTATGCCGAGGACGGCTCGAACAAGGTCGCCGGGGCGACCTCGACGCTGAAGGCCTACGACTGGGTCCACGGCTTCGAGACGAAGACCGGCTGCAAGGTCAACTCGAAGGTCGGCAACACGTCCGACGAGATGGTCACGCTCATGCGCCAGGGCGGCGGCACGGTCTACGACGGCGTGTCGGCCTCGGGCGACGCCACGAACCGGCTCATTGCCAACGGCGACGTCGCCGAGATCAATCCGGCGCTCATCCCCGACTGGAACAACATCGCGCCGTTCCTCCAGTCGCCACCGCACAACACGGTGAACGGGAAGCACTACGGCGTTTCCCACGGTTGGGGCGGCAACTCGCTCATGTACCGCACAGACCTCGTGACGCCGGCGCCGACAAGCTGGGACGTCGTGTTCGACCCGGCCAAGGCAACCCCGTACAAGGGCAAGGTCACCGACTACGACAGCCCGATCTACATCGCCGACGCGGCGCTCTACCTCAAGGCCCATAACTCGGCGCTCGGGATCACCGATCCCTATGAGCTCACCCAGCCCCAGTTCGACGCGGCCGTCCAGCTGCTCAAGGACCAGCGCCCGCTCGTCGGCAAGTTCTGGGCGGCGTACACGGACGAGATCGACAACTTCACGAACGGCTCGACGATCATCGGCACGACCTGGCCGTACCAGGTCAACACCCTCAAGGGCGCCGGGGTCAAGGTCGAGGCGGTCGTCCCGACAGAGGGCATGACCGGATGGGCGGACACCTGGATGATGTCTGCTCACGCGCAGCATCCCAACTGCATGTACCTGTGGATGGGCTGGATGGTGACGAAGGAGGTCCAGGCCCAGGTGGCCGAGTCGTTCGGCGAGTCTCCGGCCAACCCGCAGGCGTGCGAGCTCCTCGACAAGGGCGACCTCGGCCCGTACGCGCTCAAGGACTTCTGCACGGCCTACCGCGTCAACGACAAGAGCTTCTACGACGCGATCAGCTTCTGGAAGACGCCCCTCGCCGACTGCGCAGACAGCCGCGGCCAGACGTGCGTCGACTACTCGGTCTGGTCCCAGAAATGGACCGAGATCAAGGGCTGATGCGCACCTGAGTCCTGGAACGAGGCGAGCCGGGCACCGACGGTTCCCGGCTCGCCGCTGACCTGACGGCTGTGTCCGCGATCGATTCAACCGCTCCTCCGAGCGCGTTCCGGCGCGTCCAGGCGGCGTTCTGGCGACGGCGCTGGGCGCAGCTCCTGCTGCTGCTCACGCCGCCCGTCGGCTGGTTCGGGATCGTCTATCTCGGCTCGCTCGCCGTGCTCCTCGTCAGTGCGTTCTGGTACCTCGACCCGGCGACGTCGGCCGTCCGCCACGAGTTCACGCTCCGCAACTTCCAGCTCCTCATCGAGAGCCCGGTCTACCGGACGGTCGCGATCCGTACGGTGGGTGTCGCCGCCCTCGTGACCGTGCTCGACATGGCCATCGCGTTCCCGATCGCGTATTACATGGCCCGGGTGGCGTCGCGCCGCGTCCGCTCGGTCCTGTTCGTCCTCGTCCTCCTGCCGCTATGGGCGAGCTACCTCGTGAAGGTCTACGCGTGGCGGGTGATCCTCGCCCAGGGCGGGCCGCTCGACTGGCTGTTCGGCCTGATCGGTCTCCCGAACTTCAGCCCCGGCTATTCGGATGCGTCGATGGTGGTCGTCTTCTGCTACCTGTGGCTGCCGTACATGATCATCCCGATCTACGCCGGGCTCGAGCGCATCCCGAGCTCGCTCCTCGAGGCGTCGGCCGACCTCGGCGGGCGCGGCGGCACGACGTTCCGGCGGATCGTGCTGCCGCTCGTGCTCCCCGCGCTCGCGGCCGGCTCGATCTTCACGTTCTCGCTCACGCTCGGCGACTACATCACGCCGAAGCTCGTCTCGAACTCGCAGTTCATCGGCAACGTCGTCTACGAGGCCCAGGGGGTCTCGAACAACGTGCCGTTCGCCGCCGCCTTCGCGATCGTGCCGGTACTCATCATGGGCGTCTACCTGCTCGTGGCCCGCCGCCTCGGGGCCTTCGAGGCCCTGTGAGGCCGGCATGAGCCGCGTGGCGATGCGCCTGGCGACCGTGGCGGTGCTCGCGTTCCTCTACGTCCCGATCGGCACGATCGCGCTGTACGCCTTCAACGCCGACCGTGCCCAGGCCTGGCCGATCCAGCGATTCACGACCGAGTGGTTCGGTGCGGCCGCCGCCAACGGCGACCTCATCAGCGCCGTCGTCCTCTCCGTCCAGGTGGGACTGGGGGCCACGTTCGCGGCCATCGTCCTCGGCTCACTGGCCGCCCTCGCGATCCACCGCTTCTCGTTCTTCGGCCGGGACGGCGTGTCGTTCCTGTTCGTCCTGCCGATCGCCCTGCCCGGGATCGTCACCGGCATGGCCCTCAACGCGACGATCAACACGGCCGCGATCGGCTTCTCGGCGTTCACCGTCGCCGTCGGCCACGCGACGTTCTGCATCGTCATCGTCTTCAACAACGTCATCGCCCGGCTGCGGCGGTCCTCGCGCTCGATCGAGGAGGCCTCGATGGACCTCGGCGCCGACACGTGGCAGACGTTCCGTTACGTGACGTTCCCGGTCGTCCGCACTGCCCTCCTCGCCGGCGGCCTCCTCGCCTTCGCGTTGTCGTTCGACGAGATCGTCGTGACGTTCTTCACGGCGGGCACGCAGGAGACGCTGCCGATCTGGATCTACAACCAGCTCTTCCGCGCGACGCAGCGGCCGATCGTCAACGTCGCGGCGTTGTTCGTCATCGTCGTGTCGATCGTTCCCGTATATCTCGCGCAGCGGCTGAGCTCGGACTCGACCGGGGTGACCGCGGCGCGCTGAGGTGGCGGTCGCGCGCTGCCGACGCGGTCCCGCTCGCTCACGCCCAGCGCCAGCCGCTCGGGTCCGCGAGTGACCATCGCCAGCCATCCGGGTCGGCTCCCGTCCACCGCCAGCCATCGGGGCCGACCCCGGCTGCGGCTGCCAGCCCGGCGACGACGAGAAGCAGGACGAAGAGCGGTTTCGCGGGGCGCACGGGGTGCCTCCTCCGTGCCCCATTGGGGCGAGCGTCCCGGACCGCAGCAGGTCCAGGGCGAGCGCCGATCCACCCGGCCTGAGTGAACCGGGCCTGGAGAATTGTCCCGCGAGGCGCTTAGCTGCGGCTTACCTCGACGCCATGGTTCAGGTCGAGGGGGGGTCGACGACCCGGGTCACATCGACGGCTCGTACCTGGGATCGAGGTACTTCTCCGGGTCCTCCCTGAAGTCGAGGAGGCAGCCCCGGCTGCAGAAGTAATAGGTCGTGCCCTTGTACTCGAACGTCAGCTTCGCGCCTTCGATCTCGACCTCCATGCCACACACGGGGTCCTTCGCAAGGGTCATCGGCGAGGTCATCGGCTGATCTCCGTCGGCGATCGAGGCCACGCCCGCAGTCTATCCGTCGCCGCCTCGAGCACGGGACGCGTACCATCGCCTCGATGGATCCCACGCGCACAGACGCCTCCGCCGATCCGCGCTCCGACACTCGCGTCGATCCGCGCGCCGCCCTCGAGGCCGAGCATGCCCGGCTGCGGGAGGAGCTTGCGGCGACGATCGAGGCGCCGGGCCAGATGACGTACGGCTCGCAGGCGGCCGCCGCCACGCATGTCTTCGAGCAGCAGCGGGACCTCGCCCTTCGCGAGCGGGCCGAGCAGCAGCTCGCGCTCGTGGACGCCGCGATGGCCCGGCTCGACGCGGGGACGTTCGGGCGCTGCCTGCGCTGCGGGAACCCCATCGCACCCGAGCGGCTCGAGGCCCTGCCCTGGGCGGAGCACTGCATCGCCTGCGCGCGCCTCATCGCGCGAGGCCGTGGCTGACCGTCCCGCGCGTGGCTGACGGTCCGGTCCCGGCGGGCGTGGACGCCGCGGAGCCGATCCCCCGGTCGACCAAGCCCGCTGCCGGGCCGCTCGTCGGCCTCGAGCAGATCCGCGCTGCGGCCCGCATCCTCGCGGGAGTCACTGTCCGCACGCCTCTCGTGCCCTTCGGTCCGCCCGGGGATCGCGAATACCTCAAGGCCGAGTCCCTCCAGCCGATCGGCGCGTTCAAGCTGCGCGGCGCCTACGTCGCGATCGCCTCGCTCAGCCCGGCCGAACGTTCGCGGGGCGTCATCACCTACTCGTCGGGCAACCACGCACAGGGAGTGGCCCGGGCCGCCCGACTGCTCGGTGCGACGGCGGTCGTCGTCATGCCGTCGGACGCCCCGACGATCAAGGTCGAGCGCGTCCTCGCGGATGGCGCCGAAGTCGTGACCGTCGGCCCGGCGAGCGAGGAGCGGCGCATCGTTGCCGAGCGGCTCGCCGTCGAGCGCGGACTCTCGATCATCCCGCCGTACGACGACGACCGGATCATCGCGGGCCAGGGTACGTGCGGCCTCGAGATCGTCGAGGACCTGCCCGACGTCGCCGCCGTGCTCGTGCCGATCGGGGGCGGGGGCCTCGCGTCGGGAGTCGCCGCGGCCGTTCGTGAGCTGCGACCCTCGACGAAGGTGATCGGGGTCGAGCCCGAGCTCGCAGCGGACGCCCGTGATTCGCTCGCGGCCGGCCGGATCGTGGCGTGGCCGGCGGAGCTCGTGAGCCGGACGATCTCCGACGGGACGCGGACGCAGTCACTCGGACGGCGGACGTTCGCACACCTCTCGGCCCTCCTCGACCGGATCGTCACGGTCTCCGAGGCCGAGATCGCAGCCGGCGTGCGCCTGGCCGCGGAGGAAGCGAGCCTCGTGGTCGAGCCGTCGGGCGCGCTCAGCGTCGCGGCCATGCGGTTCCACCCGCGCGAGGCGGGCATCGAGGGTCTCCGCGGCCCGATCGTCGCGGTCGTGAGCGGCGGCAACGTCGACCCAGAGCGCTATCGGGCCTACCTGCAGGCACCGATCCCGGACTGACCGCTCCGCCCCGGCGGGCCCGCTGCCCGCAGCGCATCGACCACGGCTCGGTAGTCGCGGTGGCGCGGTCGAGCCCGCATCGCCCCGTCCAGGTCGATCCAACGGGCGCGCCGGTTCGTGGCCGGCGCGGGATCGATCACCACGATCTCGCTCCTCGATCCGGTCCGCGGTGGGGTGCCCGACCACCAGCCCGCGAAACCCGCGGCGCCGTCAGGGCCGGTCGATCGAAACGTCTCCTCGTGGATGCGGATGGCGTGGAGCGCCTCGTCGGTCCAGGCGACGACGAGGACGTGGGTCTCAGTTCGCCAAGTTGTCAGCCCGAGACGGCTCGCCAACGCGCGTCCGAGGTACGCACGCTTTGCGTTGAAGCTGCCCACGGGAAGGCCGTCCGGTTCTCGAGGTGGAGCAGTGCTCGACCGTCGGCAGACCACGCGAGGACATCGGCTCGCCCGGCGAACTGGTAATGCTGATACGGCTCGTCGAGGCTCACCCGGAAGCCGAGCCGGCGCAGGCGCCCCGCCTCCAACTCGCCTCATCGCAGCGTGCTTTGGGTCGGACGCCGGAGCCGTGATAGGACCACGACGTGGGTCGAGCATCGAGATGTCCATTCGGAGCGCGAGGGAGGCCGAAAGCCGAGCATATGTCTCGAGCCTGGCCGGGCGACCTGCCTCCACCAGGCAGACGGTTGCCACCGAGATCCCAGCCCGGTCGGCGAGCTCTCGCAGCGTCATCCTCCTCCGCGATCGTTCATCGCGGACGGCCTCCCCGAGCCGCACAGCCAGTCGCTCGAGTGACCTCCGAGCGGCCTCGGACGGTGGCACGGGCGACGACCGAGGCGACATTTCGAATGGAGTAAACAGCCCTGCGCTCACCGCCCCGTCATCGGCGGTTTCGGAGGTCTGGGGGTCCCGCGCGGCGGCGCGACGTGCTCACTCCAGCACATGGCGAACGCGTTGGCAGCCGGCTACGCCGCCGAGAACGCCGTCCGTGTTTACACCAATCGAAAAGTTGCGCCGGACTGCCGGGCCGACGAGCCGCCGGTCTACGGCCGCGAGCTGCCCGTGTCCTCGCCGGCACGCTCGCGGGCGAGCCGTTCGGCGAGCGCCACCTCGCGGGCGCGGATCGCCGCCAGCGCCGCGTCTTCGCGCCGCTCTCGACCGGCCGCCTCGCGTTCCTCCGACCGCATCCAGCCGTAGACCGCGAAGACGATCGAGACGATGAACACGAGGTCGCCGATGATCCACATGAGGCCGCCCGCCATCTGCTGATCGGCTAGTGGGG
>VBHW01000087.1:465-1307 GCA_005881055.1 Chloroflexota bacterium | reverse complement strand
GAGCCGACGCGCTGTAGATCGCGAGCGCGAGGAACGTGTTCTGCGGCATCTGCAGGAACAGGTACATCGCACGCAGCGGGTGCGGCATCCGCCACGGGCTCGGATCGAGGCCGACGGCCGGCCACCAGAACAGGAGCCCGGCGCTGAGATAGGCCATGTGCTCGAGCTGGTGGATAACCGGATTGTCGAGCGACTCATTGAAGATCGGCGAGAAGTGCGTCCCCCACATGACGCCCGCGAACAGCAGCCAGGCGACGACCGGGAACGACAGGGCTCGCAGGACGCGGCTGTGGAGGATCGGCAGGAGCACCCGATGCCGGAACCCCGGCCGAGCGACGCGGAGAGCCAGGGTGACCGGGGCGCCCAGGACGAGCAGCGGCGACGCCACGAGGGTCAGCAAGATGTGCTGGACCATGTGCACGGAGAAGAGGGTCGCGTCGTACCGCTCGATGATCGACTGGAGCGCGACCTCGATCGCGACGAGCCCACCGAGGAACGCGACGATCCGCGCTCGCGGCACCGGGTTCGCGGGATGCTCGCGGTCGACTCGCCGGACCACGGCCAGGTAGACGACGGCGACGAGGAGGACCGGCAGGGAGACGAGCGGGTCGAAGCTCCAGTCGAGGAGGATGTCCGACGGCCTGGGCGGCACGAAGGCATCCGCCCCGTGGGCCGCCACCGCCGGAGCCAGGGCCGCTGACGCGCCGATCGCGAGAAGGCCGCCGAGAACGACGAGGCGGGCCAGGCGGACGGCGCGGCCGGTGTCGCTCACGGGCGGATGGGGGCCATGGCGCGCATCGTGCCACGGAATTGCCCAACCGCCCGGCCACGCTCACGACCCG
>VBHW01000087.1:0-450 GCA_005881055.1 Chloroflexota bacterium | reverse complement strand
CGGCCGAGCCCGGCGGGCAGGCCGCTCAGTCGACCCCCGCGTGCCGAGGTCCATGGCTCTGGTCGGGACGCCGGCAGGCTCCGCGCTCGAGGATCCCGATGCCGTTCATGAGGAGCAAGCCGACGCGCCCGGCGACGCTCGTGGCGTCGCTCGCCGTGGGCCTGGCCGCGATCCTGGGCGTGGCCGGCTGCGCCTCGCAGTTCCCCGAGCTATACCCGCCGACCGCCGCCACGTCCCAGGGCGCCGACGTCCGGACCCTCTACGACATCGTCTTCATCCTCGCCGTGATCATCTTCGTCGCGGTCGAGGGCGCGATCATCTTCGCGGTCTGGCGCTACCGGCGGAAGCCGACCGACACGGACCTGCCGCCGCAGACACACGGCAACAACCTCGTCGAGATCATCTGGACGATCATCCCGACCGTCATCGTCCTGTACCTGTTCATCGTGT
>VBHW01000086.1:11566-15499 GCA_005881055.1 Chloroflexota bacterium | reverse complement strand
CCTCCTGCCCGACTACTTCACGGTCCTGCGCAACACGAACCTCTCGTTCATGTACTCGATCACGCAGTACTCTCTCGTCGCGCTGGCAGCCTGGCCGTGGGTCGCCGAACGGCTCCCGGGCTGGATCCGCCGCCTCCGGCAGCCGGCGGCACCGATGCACGAACGAGTGGCTTGAAGTTCAGCGCCCCGGCGATTGGTCGGCGGCGAGACTGCAACGGGGCAGGCCGCGACGACGAGGCCGACCGCCAGCCACACGGCAACGGGCTCCGAGATCGCGAGCGCGGCTCCGACGAGGGCGGCCACGATCAGCCCAGCGGTGGGTCCGGCACGAGGCGTCCCGCGCGCCGCGACCCACGCGGCGCCGGCGAATGGCAGCATCGCGACGGGGTAGTGGAACCACGTGATCGGCGAGACCACGAGTGACGCGACCGCCGCAATGGCCAGCGAGACGACGCTCGACCGGACCAGCCATGCGGCGGCGACTGTGAGGACCAGCGCCGCTCCCGTGACGACAGGTGCGATCCGGACCGCGAGGGCGGGATCGCCTGCCGCCAGGGCGAGCTGGCTCGCCGGCCCGATGTTCAGACGTGAGACGAAGTCCGCGGCGGTGCCCGCCCGAAGGACGTCGAGGTAGGCGGTCCACGGCGCGACCCCCCCGATCGCCAGGCTCACCGCGCAGACGACGACGACCGTCGCGGCGGCGGCCGCCAGCGCGACCCGCGTGCTCCAGGCCCGCCCTTCGCGGATGCCGCGGACGATGAGCCAGCCGATGAGCGATCCGGGATGGAGCTTCGCGAGCGTCACGAGACCGAGCGCAACGCCTCCGACCACGCCGGCGCGGGTTCCGCCGGCCACGACCGCCAGGAGCAAGACCCCGTACGCGAGGGGGAACCACGCGTCGACGTTGCCGAAGAGCAGCGCGATCGCGAACGGGTAGGTGAACGGGGCGAGCGCGAGGGCCGGCAGGACGACGTCGAGCGTGGGCGCCTCCGAACCGGCCGGCGCGCCGGGCGCCGCGCCGCGTCGAGCCAGCGCGGCCGCGACCACCCCGAAGCCCGCAGTGGCGCCGATACCGGTCGCGACGAGGACCACGGCATCCGGGATCGACGCGAGGACCGCCGCAGCCTGGGCGACCGGCGGCGGGTACGAGTAGAAGAGGCTCTCGACCTGCGTCCCCACCCCGACGGCGCCGACCAAGTACGGACTCGTGCCGGCCGCGACGCGCCGGCCGGCCTCGAGGATGAGCGCGAGGTCGAAGCCGGCCCGCGGCGGCGTCTGGACATACAGCGCGACGCCAAGCGCCACGACACCGGCCCAGCCGATGGCAGCGACGATGAGCCAGAGGAGCCGCCGGAAGCGACGGTCGGCGAGCGGTCGGCGGAGGGCGGCCACGCGGCAATCGTAGCCGCCGCAGTCGTCGCTTCGACGCCTCGCAAATTGGCGGATTGGGCCCCAGTCGAAGGGGGATCCAGCCGCCCCGGCCTACCATCGGGGTGGGCCTTTCGTACCGTTCGGAGGCCGCCAGACCCGGTGCTAGACTGCACCGGCCGTGCGGACCCCCGTCACCTTGTTTGCGTTCGCCCTCGTGGTCCGGGCGGTCCTCGTGGCGCTTTATCCGGACCCTGCCTACCCCGATTCCTTCTATTACGTCGACGTCGCGCGGGCACTCCACGCCGGCCAGGGATTCAACGTCGATTTCATCTGGGCCTTCGTCGAGACCGGCGGCCAGCTGCCGGCGGACCCGCACCTGCCGATCCCCAGCAACGCCCACTGGCTGCCCCTCGCCTCGATCATCCAGCTGCCGTTCCTCGCGGTCTTCGGCACCTCGCCTGTCGCGGGGATGATCCCGTTCGTCATCATCGGCGCGACGGCCGCGCCGCTGGCCTGGGCGATCGCTCGCGACGCCGGGACGAGCAGCACGATCGCCGTCGCGGCCGGGCTCATGACCGCCGTGCCCGCCGCCTCGACGGTCTTCATGGGCCAGCCCGACAACTTCTCGCTGTACCAGCCGCTCGGTGCAGCGGTCCTGTGGCTCGGCGCCCGTGCGCTCAAGGGCGATCGCCGCGCGTTCCCGATCGCCGGACTCCTCGTCGGCGTCGCGTCGCTTGCTCGGAACGACGGCGTCCTGCTCGGCGCCGCGCTCGCCATCGCATTCTTCTGGGACCGCTGGCGAGCCTGGCGGTCGGGCGGCACCCGGCGGCCGGTGATCGGCTGGGGAGGCGCGGTCCTGTGCGGCGCGCTGTTCGCGGTCGTCGTCGCTCCCTGGTGGATCCGCCAGCTCGCGGTGTTCGGGAGCATCTCGCCGTCATCCGCGTCCGGGCGGATCCTCTGGATCCGGCAGATCACCGACATGAACAGCATCACGGTGCCCGCGACGTTCCAGAGCTTCCTCGGGCAGGGCCTCGGCCCGCTCATCGAGAGCCGTGTCTTCGGCTTCATCGCCGCCGTCGGCAACTACGTGATCATCGTCCTGTCCTTCGTCCTCACCCCGTTCCTCTTCGTCGGCGCATGGGCGAGTCGCCGCTCCGTCGACTACCGGATCTTCTTCATCTATTCCGCCCTCCTCTTCGCGGCCGCGGGGCTCGTGTTCGCGATCCACGTCCCGCTCGGGATGTTCCTGCACTCCGCGGTGGCGCTCGTGCCCCACACGTACATCCTCGTCCTCGAGGGCGTCGTGGCCGCGGTCGCCTGGACGGCACGCCGGCGGCGGAGCTGGAACGAGGCGGAGGCGACCCGCTTCTTCCTCGGCGCCACCGTCGGTGTCGCGATGCTGACCGGCGCCCTCGGCACATGGAAGGTGCAGGAGGAATGGGCCCGCATGCGCCACGACCGCCAGGAGGTCGCGAGCGCGATGGACCGTCTCGGGATCGGGTCCGACGAGCGGGTCATGAGCGGCGACACCGCGGGCTTCAAGTACTTCACCGGCCGAGGCGGCGTCGTGACCGTGAGCGACCCGATCGACGTCATCGGGCACGTCGCCCAGGCGTACGACATCCGCTGGCTCATCCTCGAGCGGACGCACATCGTCGACACGCTCGGCCCCGTGCTCAAGGGCTCGGTGAGGCCGTCGTGGCTCGGTCCGCCCGCCTGGACGCTCGACGAGACCCCGCCGGCGGACGCCGACGACACGTACCCGGACATCGCCCTCTACCCGGTGTGCGTCGAGGCCGGCGACACGCGCTGCGGGTCCGCCTTCACGCCACCGGGCGTCGCCCGGGTGCCCGGGCCGACAGTCTCGAGCTCGATCTCGATCGCCCGTCCGTGACGCGTCGGGAGGCCTGGCTCACCGCCGGCGGGCTGTTCGTCCTCGCGCTCGTCGTCCGCGCCCTCGTCGCGTCGACCGTCCCGTTCCCGACGCCCGAGGACACGGCGTACTACTACGGCGTCGCGCGCAACCTCGTCGAGGGACGCGGCCTCGTGTCCGACGCGATCTGGAGCTACGGGACCCCGCCGCTCGTGTTCCCGCGCCCGGCGTTCGAGGTCTGGCTCCCCCTGCCGAGCCTCATCGCGGCGGTCCCGATGCTCGTCCTCGGCACCGGCTTCCACGCCGCCCAGGTCGCGACCGTGATCCTGGGCGCCCTCGTGCCGGTCCTCGCCTGGCGGCTCGCCGCCGACGTCGCGGACGAGCGCGGGCTGCCGGCCGGCCGCGCCCGGACGCTGGCCGTGGGCTCAGGGCTCACCGCGATCGTCCTCCTGCCGCTCGTGCTCCACGGGATCCTGCCGGACTCGACGACGCCATTCACCGTCATCGCCCTCGCGGCGTGCCTCCTCATGACCCGGCTGGCACAGGACGCCACGCGCAAGGAGGCGGGCGACGGGCGCCTGCTCGCGCTCGGCGCCCTGTTCGGCCTCGCCGCCCTGACGCGCAACGAGTTCGCCTGGCTCGGCCTCGCCTGGGTCGTCGTGGTCTGGCGTGCGGCTCGGGGAACCCCG